>CAZZDT010000212.1:0-6364 GCA_964652435.1 uncultured Bdellovibrionales bacterium | reverse complement strand
AGCTGATTGTGGATGCTTTTGAAGAAGACCGGTATTTCCAAGGTACGACTTATCCGGCCGGTGAGCCGCTTATGGCCATGGCCGAAGGTTTTGGTATGCGCCGGGCAACCTCGCGTTTTCGTAAATTCACCGGCATTGGCCAACTTGTTTTGGAGCCGGCCGACCCTGTGAACTACGCGCGGTTTGCTTTGGAAGAGCCGCTTTATTTTCCGGGAACCCAGCAAGAAACAGGAACCCACGTTCTGCAAATTACCACGCTGGGTGACTTGGCCGTACCTGCTACCAGTGGCGCCACTTATGGCCGCGCTGCAGGTTTGATTGGTTACACCGGCCCGAAAGAGAAGTTTGGTAAGAGCGAAAACCAAGTGTTGATTGATACCCACACCATTGAAGCGGTGAACACGCTGAACCGTTACACCAATGGCGAAGGCAAGGGCGTTCACTTGGATATTGCTAACCTCAGTGAAGGCAATGACATGTTTGGACCAGACCAACCGCGTATGACGCCAGCGGCTCGCTTTGGCTTTGATGAGCTGGATCCATTGGGTGGTAAGTCTTCATCGCTTTTCGTGATGGGAAATCCCACAGGCCAGCATGGTTTTGATTGGCCGCGGTCTCAAACCCAGCGCATGATTGAGCGCTGCCTCGATACCTGTGAGGAACCAGAGGGTGAAGAAATCAACACCAACCGTTGCGAATGCCGGGATATAGCATTTAGCAAGTTTGATGTGGGTACCTTCATGCTCAACTTGGTGGGTCGGTACTTTCAAAGCGAAGGTACGGTGCTTGAAGCAGACCAATGCTTAAGCCGTGACGACTGTGAGGGTGGCCTGCTGCCACCGCTTAGTCGCGATACCACCACCATGCCGTAAAAATCTTAAATTTATAGGATTTCCGAGACCCCATGCTTGGAATGTCCTAGCCCCTGGTCAGTTCCGAGCCTGCCCGGGGGCATTTTTTTTGGCTTCCGTAATGGCTTGTAAGGGAGTGGTCTTCTGGCTTTTCCTACCTGGGGTGCTGGCGTAAGCTAAGCGCCCAGTGTTCTGAAGAGAAGGGTAGGACCATGTCATTCAAAGCAGATGTAGCCATTGTAACCGGTGCCGCCAGCGGCATGGGCGGGATTTATGCCCGAAAGCTTCTAGAGGGCGGGGCCAAGCTTGGTGCTTTCGATATGGGCGAAGAGGGCCTGAAAAAACTGCAGAGCGAATTTCCCGAGCAAGTGCTGCCGGTGTTGGTGGATATCAGTGATGCTGATGCAGTTACTGCAGCGGTTGCTCAGGTTCGCGAGAAGTGGGGCTTTATTGATTTTGTCGTGAATGCCGCTGGGATTATGCCTACGGCCGAAATCACTTCCGATGAGCCAGCGCGCATGCGAAAAATCATGCGGGTGAATGTGGAAGGCACCATGAACATGGTGATGGAAACGGTGCCTCATATGGAAAAGGAGAACCGTGGAACCTTTATTGGATTTGGTTCCATGGCCGGCTACGCACCCACGCCGCACTTTGGGGCTTATTGTGCCAGCAAAGCAGCTGTAAACTCATTTCTAGAAATTCTGGATAAAGAGCTGCGTCATACCAACGTGGGCATTCACCTGGTCTGTCCGCCTATGGTGAACACGCCTTTGGTCAATCAGGCTATGGAAACATCCAGTCCCAAATCGCTACAGGAAGCTTTAGACCGAAAGATGTTGGCGGATCCAAACGATATTGTTCGCACCATTGATAAGGGCGTGACCAAGGGCACTTTCCAAATCATGCCGGGACTGGCCAAAGGGCTGTATTACTTAAGGCGTTTTACGCCGTCGTTTCTTTGGTGGCTTATTCTCAAATCAGAGTATGGCGGTGAGGCATGACCACTGAATACAAATGCATTCCTTTCGAACTTGATTATTACGCGACGGCGCCTCAGCAGTTTATCTATGAGCGCACACTGGAGTGCTCGCCTGATGAACTCTTCGATATTTTTGAAGACGAACACTCCTGGCCCGTGTGGGGCACCGGCATCGCTAAGGTCGATTGGACCAGCCCCAAACCCTACAAGGTTGGGACTACGCGCACGGTGACTTTTCACGGCGGCGGCATGGAGGTTTACGAGACCTTCATTGCTTGGGAGCGCGGCAAGCACATGGCTTTTTGTTTCACCGGCACCACCCAAGAGGTGTGGACAAGCTTTGGCGAGAACTATGTGGTGAAGGATTTAGGCGATGGGAAATGCCACCTCACTTGGACCATAGCCTACACGCCGTGCTCGGTATTTAAGATGATTCATCCGTTGGTAAAGCCCGTAATGCGCTTTTGGCTGGGCATGTTGGCCAACAACCTTGGCAAATACGTGAAGCGCAAGAAACTCACCTGAATCCAATAAGTTTCTGAAATTATTGACTTTTAGTTCTGGGAAAGG
The DNA here is from genome assembly GCA_964652435.1 of uncultured Bdellovibrionales bacterium. GTDB lineage: Bacteria > Myxococcota > XYA12-FULL-58-9 > XYA12-FULL-58-9 > JABJBS01 > JABJBS01. Next base: position 3,961 of record CAZZDT010000212.1, on the reverse strand, counting down.
GGCCCGGCGATCCAGAGTTTTGCCGTTCGGACAAAATTCACGCAACCCTGAGACTTTTGGTGCCGATACATGTCACAATAAACTATCAGTTCGAAGGAGCGCACCATGCCAAGCAGTATCGGAGGAGTTGGAGGACCAGGCGGCGTCTATGTAGATGTGAATCAGCCTGATGAGTCCCATGTGGTTGTACCTGGAGAAGTGGCTACCATTTCTTTGGATGCAGGTGACCACCGTTCACAGCGTTGGAAAGTGCTGAACAAGCCAGAAGGTATGCAAATTCGTGAGCACATGGAGCGTGACCCCAATATGCCTTCTGGTGTGAAAACCGTTTACAGCATGGTTGCCGATGAATCTCTTGCGGGCCGGGCCAGCTTGGTGGAACTTGGTCTGATGCGCCGAGGTGAAGAGCAGCCTGTGTCTCGGTATTCGGCTGAGTTTTTTGTGTACGCTTAATTATTGACCCATTCTCGATATCGCTTTCGCCCCAGCATGATCTACCATGCATGTGGGCGGGTGTGTGTGCTCTGTCTTCATGGTTTTGTCCTCCAATCCTCGCTAGGATTTTTCGGGGGAGACAACCATGCTTTCAGCCTTACCGATACTCTTGGTTTTGTCGGTTGGGGTTCAAGCTCCTACGCTTGAGCCGGGGCAGACGTGCGCCCTTACAGACAAAATTAGAATTTTTCATAAACCCAACTTAAAAGTTGCCAAGAAGAAGCTCGGGGCAGGCGTTGAAGCCATGGTGCGGCAGTGGCAAGACAACCGATACCGGGTGAAGACGGCCCACGGCACAGGCTGGGTGGATGGAATATATTTCCAGAAGATCTGTCGACCGGTAGCAAAGACTCCAGCAGCTCTCCAGGCGAGGCAGACCTGTGAGCTTTCGGGTCAGATCAAAGTGTTTCACCGCAAGAATCTCAAAGTGGCCATGCGCCGGGTTCGACAAGGCGAGGCAATCACCATTGAGAAAGTGGCGCCGGATCGTTACGTGATTCAAACTTCCCAAGAAAAAGGCTGGGTACTTGCCTCGCAGCTGGATGCTATTTGCTTACCGGTTCAGCGGGACCCTGAACCTGAGGTTCAAGCTGCCGCTTTGCCGGAGCCCGAACCCGTTTTGGAGCTTGGGCCTGTGGTGGATGCAGCTACAACTCAGGAGTCTTCACAGGAACCTCCGCTTGCGAGCCCAGTGCCTGCACCTGACCCGGTGGCGGTTGTAGATGAGCCAGCGGTAGAAATACCGCCTGAAACCGCACCCGCCGTCCAAGAGCCTGCACCTGCTCCAGAAGTGAAACGGGTGTTGATGATGCCGGTAACCGTAGAGGGTGTGGACGAGGCTTTGGGAGCCATGGCTACATCCAGCTTGTCGCAAGTGTGTGGTGCGCGTTCAGAATTGGAAGTGGTGACCACCGAAGATTTAGCGGCCATGGCCACCAACGAGCAGCAAAAGCAAGTGCTTGGATGTGAGGCCAACGTGAGCTGCATGGCGGAAGTGTCTGAATGGGCTCAAACGGAGAATGTTCTCAAGGCTAATTTGGGTCGGGTGGGAGAGATGTATGCCTTTACGCTTTCTCTGGTGAATTCTAAACGCGCCCAAGTGGCGGGCCGGGCCCAACGAGAGTTTCGTAACCAGGAGGAGCTGCCTAAGGTTGCCGAAGAGCTGGTATTGGAGCTTTTTGGTTTAGAGGGCCGCGGCAATATGATCAGCTACCGATTAACCGAAGGGCAGGATATTTCCCTGGCCATTCTTAATATGAAAACCGCGGGTTTAAGTGAATCTGTTGCGGCCAACCTCACCCAGGTGCTTTCGGTGGAGCTGAAGCGCATCGATGGTGCATCGGTGATCAGCTCCGACGATATTGAAGCTATGCTGAGTGTGGAGGCCGATAAAGAGATTTTGGGTTGCGATTCGGACACCGCCTGTTTGGCAGCCATTGGCGGGGCATTGGGCGTGGATAAGCTTGTGGTGGGCCAAGTGGGCATGCTGGGCACCAGTTATGTGATTTCACTCAAGCTGATTTCACCTTTAAGCGCTTCTGTGGACAACCGAATCAATGAGACCTTTCGCGGGGACGAAGCTACGCTGATTCCGGCCATTCGCAACACGGCTCGGCGTTTGCTTGGCATTGAATCTAAAGATCCGGGCAGCTTAAGTGTGGCGGCGTCGCAAATGGGGGCGGTGGTGGTGCTCAATGGTCAGGAAAAAGGCGAGCTGCCCATGGCGGCCATCGCTGACTTGCTGCCAGGCCGGCACAACTTGCGGGTGGAAAAAGATGGTTACATTCCTTGGGTGGGGGATGTGTATGTGAACCCTTTCGACAACACCGCCCACTGGGTGGATTTAGCGGAGGCGCCTGAGCGCTGGTACCAGAAGTGGTGGGTATGGACCATCACGGGAACCGTAGCGGCCGGTGTGGCCACCACGCTGGCATTAACCCTGGGCGGCAGTGATCAGATTGATACCACCATGACCGTGGAGTGAATGTTTCCAGGGTAGGGGAGCTTATGAAAAGCAGTTTCACCAAAGCGCTTTTCCTAGCAATGGCCGTATGCATTGCCGGATGCGAAATGAATCAAGGTGGCAGCCTGGAAATCGTTTTCCAGTGGCCGGCTGATAATAAACCAGCCTTTGATGGTTCGCTCTGTATCGAAGCGAGTATTGAGTCTGGGGGTCAAACCTTAGGCACCGCCACTGCCCAGCAAATGGTACCGGGGGTGCAGCTGAATTTCCCCACCATGTCCGCCGGTAGCAACCGCGTGATTACCGCTGAGGTGCGCGACTACGACGAGTCCCTTGGCCAATGCGGCGGCGCCACCAGCCAGGTTCTCTATTACGCTATCTCTGAACCCTTCGATATGGTGGCGGGCAGCAACACCACGGTGACCTTAGAATTTGAAGTGCGTGAGCCTCCGGGCGCAGCCGAGCAAGAGCCAGATAATCCCGGTGAGCTCGCCGGTGAAACCGCCGGCGCTTTAAGCATCGACACCAACAGTGAAACTCTTAGCTGCAACGAGTTGGGCTGCTTAAGCTCCACGACAATCGTGACGCTCAATCTTCGCACCGACACCGGTGTGGATGTAGAGCTATCCAACCGCGCCGACTTTTCCAACACTGCCGGTGGCACGCAGCGTTTGATATTAAGCGCACTTGAAAGCTCCACCATCGAGGACCAAGCCATCTACAAAATGGATTGGGATTTAGATGATGGCAGGCCCACCGAAGACAAGTGTATAGAGAAGAATGGCTGCTTAAGACGGGTGTATGCCCGCTTTTTTGATGATTATGGTTATGTGTCGTCCACTTACAGCCTAGAAGTCACCGTAGATACTCTACCACCAGAGTTATTCAGCAGCGAGCTTCAGCCCTCCAGTGTGAACGGCAGCAGCCTGGTGGTGGTGGCCATCATTGCCAAAGAGCAGCTCCTGGGTCCGCCCGAGATCTTCATCGATGCTGAGCCAGCCGCCGATGGCGCTTTTGCCTGCGCGCCCACGGAGCCAAGTTCCAGCTACACCTGCGCGGCCCAAGAGGTGGCCGGCGTGCTTTTTGGCGGCGATGGCGAATATGCATTCTCCTTAACCATGACCGACCGAGTGGGGCGCAGCAGTACGGTGGAGGCCGGTGTGTTGCAGGTAGATTCCCAAGCGCCGGTGATTTCCAATTTAAGTGCTACGCGCACCAAGCTAAGCACTGTCTCAAATTACAACACAACGACTTTAAGTTTCACTATCAATGAAGATGTATCGGCTGTGGACCAAGGTGCGCGGCTGGTGGTGGGTGAATCTATGTGCCCGCTTAGCTTTGTTGCCAATGGTGCCGGCGGTGTGGATGCCAGCTGCACCTATACACTTGAATTCGGTGTGCCAGACGGGCCGCTGCTTGTTTCTGCTTATGCACAAGATGCCGCGGGCAACAGCACCAGCACGAATTTGAATCTCACGGTAGATACCACGGCGCCAAGTCTTT
>CAZZDT010000211.1:0-6367 GCA_964652435.1 uncultured Bdellovibrionales bacterium | reverse complement strand
CAGTTGAAAGCTTCAGCTGCAACCTGATGGTCTTGAACAAGCGGGACATCAAACGTGACAAACATGTCCCAATGGTGGGTCATGGTATAGGCTACGGTTGGGTGAGCCACTACGGACCAGCCGTCGCTGCCTACCAATTTGGTTGTGCCAATTCTATCTGTAGCTTTGTGTTCAAATGAGACGCCAAGTTGTAAACTGATAGATTGGTGAGTGGCTGCGTCTTCCCAGGCTGCGTAGCCAAACCCTAGACCGGTGTAAAAGAGGTCACCACTTTTAATTCCTTCTGCTGGATATCCATTGAATCTTCGGTAGGCGTAAGCAATTCCGGACCAATCACCTTTTTCAATGCTGACAAAGCCAGCCAAGAGGGTATCCAGTGGTCCTTGAAAAGGCGTTTGTCCATCAGCGTTGCCGGTTGGGACTTCGGCTCCGAATACCAGCGTAAAGAAGTTGGCGTCTCCGCCCCATTCTTCTTGGAGGTGGTCAAATTTTTGTTGGTAACGCAGAGTCAGTATGGTGTCTTCTGCATTGACTTTATCGGTATGTGAAATGGGTTGCATGATGCCAAGAGAAAAGTTGCCATCGTTTCCTAAGGGGAAGCCGGCTGAAACCAATCCGATTTGTTCATGGGCCAGGGAGTCGCCCGAACCAGCGGTGATATTGAATACTTGAAACCCAGCAAAGCCTTTGTTGCTAAAAAACGCTGGTGCGTGGGGACCAACAATGGCTTCGTGATGGGCGGTGACCGTGGCGGGCACAAAACAAGCAACAAGAAGAATCATGAGCGTGGTGCGACTTGTGCGAGTTAGCATTACAATACCTTTAGAGTCGTCCAGTGGACTTGAGTGAATAGACGAGACGGTTCTTAACTATTCCTGGGTCTACGAACAAGGCTTTGTTTTTGAAAACTTGAATAACTCTAACTGGTTAATTTTTAGAGCTTTTTTTTGTTTTTCGCGATGAGCCAATGACCGGTGTTGTTTCTTCGGTCATTCCCACAAAAAAAATGTGACAATTGTTGAGGTTCGCGTGTCTAAAGAAATGTGTCCGGAACTCACCGGTCTTGCATGGGAGTAAATGAACGATGACTTCAATCAGGCGAATTGTTGCGGGGGTTTTGTGGCTGCAGCTCTTAGGTTTAGGGGGATGCTTTAAAGAAGACCCAAGCGAGACTGGGGCAGTGGTCATCAATGAGTTTTTAGCATCCAACCAATCGGGTCTAGCGGATGAAGATGGTGAGCGCGGAGATTGGATTGAATTAAAGAATACGGGCACAAGCGTGGTGTCCTTGGAGGGGTGGACACTCACCGATGACCCAGCTCTACCCGAGAAGTGGGTATTTCCGGTAATTGATATTGGTCCCGAGTCCTTCGTTGTCGTCTTTGCTTCCGGTAAGGACCGAAAAACGAATACGTTACACACCAACTTTAAATTGGCCGCATCCGGTGATTATCTTGCGCTCTTTAAGCCTGAGGATAAGTCGAACCCAGTCAGTGAATGGAATCCTGCCTATCCACAGCAAGTTGCTGATATCGCCTACGGTAACCACAGTGACCCGGGGGACTTCTACCTTTCGCCCCCAACGCCTGGCGAAGAGAATAAGTTGAGTGAGGTTGTCGACCCTTTTGCTTCGGCTTTCACTTTGTCGCATCCACCGGGTCTTTTCTTTGAACCCATCGAGGTAGCAGTGCAGGCGGAAGGAGCACTGTATTTTACTTTGGATGGTTCGATGCCAACGGCAGATTCGACACCGTTAACGGCTCCCATTGCTTTGGATGTCACCACTGAAGTTCGAGTTTTTTGCGTTCCGGACGACGGCGGGAAGAGTTTTGTAGAGACTTTGATGTATGTTCGAGCGTCCTCCGAAATCCGCAGCAATCAATCGCATTTACCGATGGTGGTTGTAGATGCCTTTGAAAACGATTCTATCGATGATGAAGGGCGCCCTCGTACTTATTATCCGGCGGCCCTAGTAATCATGGAACCAGCTGACGCGTCGGTACCCACTTCTTTAAACGCTGCTCCTGCATTTGTTGGTCGCTCAGGAATTCACATTCGAGGCAATAGTACCGCTGGTTACGATAAGAAGCAGTACAGCCTAGAGACCTGGGATGAAGACAATGAAGATAAGGATGTATCCTTGATGGGTTTTCCTGCGGATTCAGATTGGGTTTTACACGCCCCATACGCTGATAAGACATTGATGCGAAATCATTTGATGTATCAATGGAGCAGGGAGATGGGGCGGTATGCCTCGCGAACTCAATTTATTGAACTGTACCTGAACAAAGACAACAAGATTGTGAGTGAGCAGGATTATGTCGGTGTTTATGTCTTCATGGAAAAAGTGAAGCAAGGGGCCGACCGAGTCAACGTGGAATCGCTGTCTAAGCAGGCTTCGACTGAGCCAGAGATTACGGGAGGCTATCTCTTGGAAAAGGGTTGGAATTTCTCTGAGGAGATAGGCATTCGCACGTCTACTTATGAAGATGAACTCCAGTTCATTTACCCTAAGGCGGAAAACATCAACTCAGCGCAGCGAAGTTATCTGCAGGGTTTCTTTGACTCGTTTGAAGCGTCGCTCGCTTCTTCGAGCTTCGATGACCCTCTGACCGGTTATTCGAAGTACATCGATGTGGATTCGTTCATTGACCACCACTTATTGGTAGAATTCGGCCGAAACATCGATGGCTATGTGCTGAGTACGTTCATGCATAAAGGACGAGATGGTCTTCTCAATATGGGACCCATCTGGGATTACAATGGTGCCTTGGGGAACCCTGACTATTTTGAGGGTTATCGTGTTGACGGTTGGCATTTTAACAACCCTGAGTTTCCCGCAGACAATCCGAATGCCTACCATTGGTACAGTCGTTTGTTTGAGGATTCGGCATTTAGGCAGCGATACGCCGCACGTTGGAGAGAATTACGAACGAGTGTATTCAAGGACGAGTCAATGATGGCAGATATTGAAGCTGTGGTTGAACTATTGGGTGATGCGCGGGAGCGTAATTTCGAGCGTTGGTCGATCCTAGGTGATTATGTTTGGCCAAACGCTCCGGGCTGGGATGAGCGGGATACTTTTCGCAAAGAGGTTGATTACATGAAGCAGTGGATTCGCGACCGGGCTGCTTGGATGGACAGTGAACTGGGAGTTAACCCCTAGCTTAATCTTTATGGCTTGGATTTAGAAAGCCATGAAGTCCCAATTTAAGAGATACTTTTTCCACAAGACCTGGGAAGAGGGATGCTAAAGCAAGACCGGGCCGCATAGCTGTTGGATTGACGATAATCTCGGGAATATCCCGCTGGATACAGCGAATAACGGCTTGGGCGACAGTGCGTGGGTCAGATTTTCCCATCAGGGCCGGTGCCTGAACATTGTCTTCAACTTCAAGTTTCTTAAAGATTCCCGTTTCATCAACGATGCCGGGGCAAACCACAGAAGTACTGACGGCCGATTTCTCTTGTTTAAGAGAAACGCGCATGGCGCGATTGAACCCGACCACGGCGTGCTTTGTTGCACAGTAAGTTTCGGAGTAGGCGGATCCGCTGAGTCCCGCTAAGGAACTTATGTGAACGATGTGTCCACAACCACGCGATTTCATACCGGGAAGAATTTGATGGGTGAGATACATGAGTCCCGTGAGGTTTACCTGGATCATCTTCTCTACATCGTCGAAACTTGTTTCATCAAAAATGCCATATTGGTAAATCCCGGCATTGTTGATGAGAAGGTCAATGGCTTTACCAGATTGGGTAGATTTTTGGAGGAGCCCGTCTAGGCTCTCATGGTTTGCCATATCTGATGGATAGAATTCGATAGGAACTTGGGAGTCTTGAAGGTCTTGAGCGACCGCTTTAAGTTGCTCTTCATTGCGAGCGGTCAAGACCAATGAAACACCTTCACGGACCAGTGCCCTGGCTATATGGATACCGATTCCTCGGGATGCCCCGGTAATCAGGGCTCGTTTACCTCGAATTTGTTTCATGGCTCCACTCCTCTCCAGGCATGGTACCCCATAGCTCGGATGGTCGGATTTAGAAAAAAGAGTCCCACTTGTTGGAGCAAAATAGGAATATCCGGGCGGTAGACATCACAAAAGGAGGCGTACCGTGCCAGTTGCAATTGGGTGCGAAGCCAGTTTTGCTCGTTTTCGGGCCGTGAGAGAAGGCGGTGAATATTGACGAGACAAAGATCGAAGACGCCAACGGGATTCATAACCACCTCAACTTTGGATGGAGTAGACGACGTATTGTAGGGGAGGTGAGCTGCGCCGGCTGGAACATCAACGGATTGACCTTGGGTGAGGGGATGTCGTTTATTGTTAAACTGCATCTCGGTCTGTGCGGTCAGTCCACTAAACACCTCGTGCATGTTTGAATGAACATGGGCCATCGGGACACTTCCATTTGCGGCGAGGTCCACCTCGATAATCACTATATTGGGATCCCCGTGAAACCGGTCTTTGGTGAACTCCACGCGTTCACCAGCTTGTTGATTGAATATTACATCGCCTTGTTTTGGGTAATCTTCCAAGTCCGGAAGAGCTTCTGGCAAAATGATGTAGTGCAACAAGCAGCTGACAAAAAGATAACCACTGCCAAGAATGAGAGCTTTAGAGATGGCGGGATGAAAATTCATAGAACCTTCAGTTCAGGATGCTACGAATATTGTTTTTAAATGTCGTGAGTTCTTCGACCAATGATTCTCTTTGGTCTGGGTCGAGGCTTTTTTCAAATTCAGTCATTCGGGTTCGCCAGGACTGGCGCATGGCATTGCGGTGTTTAAGGTAAGCGGGGGAGCATCCATCTTGGGTCCACCAGCCGTTAAGTATCGCTTCTACTTCGGGAATAGACTGCTTGGTTCTTAAGGCTTGCATCAGCTTTTTCTGATGGGTCACGCGACACGACATACGAAGGTCTTCGTGCTTTTGGGCAATGGGGTCTTTCCAACTTAGAAACTCACGTTGCTTATCGGTCAAATCACCAAGGAAGCCTTCCATTCGCGAAATGAATTTTTCGGTTCGCTCCTCTGGGCTCTTCATGCGTTTATAGGCTTTTTCGAGATCTTCCTGCATTCCCTCGGCTAGCTCTTCATGCTGCTCTGCGTCGAGAGTCGTCAGTACCCCAGCGATGATCGGAGTCATCTTCTTAACGGTGTCTTGATAGAGGCCATTCCAAAGGTTTTGTTGTTTGTCGAATAAAGTGGCGCACTGTCCTTTTGCCGCGGCTTGGGCCAAAGCTGATGCGGCATCCGCAATGCGGGGCATGATGGTCGATTTATGCCATTTGAAATAAGGGTCGAGACCGGCTTGCAGTGCCTGCTCTTGGTCCGAATCCAAATCTACCCATTGCTCCAGTTTATATTCCACCCACCAATCTGCGTAGTCGTAAGCAATTTTAATGGTCCCGCATCCCGCTGTGAGCAGAAGAATCAAAATGGCGAGGCCTCGAAGGAGGAGTGATTTTTTACGGTATCGTGCCATGTAAGAATCTATGCCGGGGCCGCAACAAAATGCAAAGTGTCTTTGGCTTTCTGTTGAAATTTCCTCGAAAAATCCCTTAATTATAGCACCTGCGCCTATGCCCATTTTCGGTGTTTTGATTGTGAGGTCTCCATGGCTATCCTGTTGTTTCTGGTGATGCATTCGATTCTTTCGGTATTCTGCCAGTCGTTTTTTCTGCACCGATATTCAGCTCACCGGATGTTTACGTTGACGCCGTTTTGGGAAAAGTTCTTCTATTTGATGACCTACATCACTCAAGGGTCATCTTTTTTGAACCCCCGAGCCTACGCCGTCCTGCATCGCGAACATCACGCACACTCCGATTCCCCGGACGATCCTCATTCGCCTCACCAGTATCCGGGTTTTGTATCTATGATGCTCGGGACGAAAAAGCGTTATGACGCATTGGTTGATTCAGATGAAGGTGCTGGCCACGCTCCCGCGTGGAAGTTCATCGATGATATTGGAACCAGCGCAGCGTCCAGTGCGGTTTGGGCGGTACTCTATACTTCATACTATATTGTTTTTGCGGAACACTGGTGGATGTACTTCTTACTGCCCATTCATTTTTTCATGGGGCCAATTCACGGAGCCATCGTCAATTGGTGTGGGCATCTTTATGGCTACCGTAATTTTGAACTTGGTGACGAGTCTCGTAATACGCTTCTCTTTGATTTCATTACCTTAGGTGAACTCTTTCAAAACAATCACCATAAGTTTCCAGCGAGACCCAATTTTGCCGTACGTTGGTTTGAGTGGGACCCCACCTACACGATGATGGTTTTATTTGACGCTGTAGGCATTATTGATATGCCCCGCCGCGCTCGATACGCGGCAGGGCGAAAGCGAGTTGGTGT
>CAZZDT010000210.1:0-6398 GCA_964652435.1 uncultured Bdellovibrionales bacterium | reverse complement strand
ATCATGGCTCGATAGGATTCGGCCTGTGGATCGGCCTGACGCACCCTTTCAGCCGCCCGTTCAATACGTTTTCTCACCCGCTTGGTTTCGCTGGGCGGACTGCCAAAATGTAACTTAGCATCCACGACCACCCAGTCTGCATCAATGTCCGGAAAAACGTTTACCGGCATCCATCCACTTTTGATGGTGCTGGCGGCCAAAGCAAAGAGCACCAAAGACACCACCAGGCAGAGATAGCGCCAGCGCAATGTTTTTTCGAGAATCGGCCGGTACTTCTCACGGTTGAAACGCTCGAGCGCTTTCCCTATGCGTGCCTGCCTGGCTTCAAGATTTTGCATCCATGTCCACTTGGAACGCTCCGCCGAATGAGCAAGGTGCGCCGGCAAAATAAAGAAGGACTCAACCAATGAAATGATTAGAACCAAAATGACCACCGCCGGAATGGTGGCCGCCACCTTCGCGAAGCCATCGTTTCCCGAAAAAAACATGGGCGTAAACGCAATGATGGTGGTTAAGATGGCGAAAAAGACCGGTGCGGCAACCTCTTTTGCGCCGGCAATGGAAGCTTGCAAACTGCTTTCGCCTTGCTGCCGACGGGTATGGATGCTCTCACCCACAACGATAGCGTCATCAACCACCAGTCCAAGCGCCACAATGAAAGCAAAGAGCGAAACCATATTAATGGTTACGCCAAAAGGTTCCATCAGCAACACGGCCCCCATAAACGAAATTGGAATTCCCATAGAAACCCAAAAGGCCAGTCGGAAATTGAGGAAAGCCCCCAGTGATATCAAAACCAAGATAAGTCCCAAGGTGGCATTTTCCAGCATCAATCGAAGGCGGTCTTCGAGCATCTCGGAGTTATCGTAGAACATAGCCGCTTCCATGCCGGGCGGCAGGCTTGGCCTCATTTCGTCTACGGTCTCGCGAAAAGCAGTTGAAACCTCCGTAGGCGTTCGGTGTGGATCTTCCATGACCGTCACCCGTACCGCCGGATGTCCGAAAGAGCGGCTCTCTACATAGTCATAGCGAAAACCGCTGCGAATGGTGGCAACATCGGAAAGCAATAAAGGCGTGCCGTTTCGGCTGTGACGGATTGGAATACTCCCAAATTCTCGATGGTCAACGATACGCTCTCCGGTGGTAACGAGAAGCTGGCCATTATCGCCCTCAAGAAGCCCGCCGGGAATGGTGATGGCGTGGCGCCTCACAACGCCCGCTATTTCCTCCAAGGTCATGCCATAGGCCCTCAGAGTATCCTGTGACACCTCAATTTTGACCTGCCGCTCTTGCCAAGGCGTTACGTAAACCTTGCTGATCGCCGGGTTCTCCAGGAGCGCATCCCGAAGCCTTTCCGCTTGGGCATACAATACCTCTACCGGCAGCGGACCGTGCAGGGTTGCCGTGGCAATATCGTTTTGGACATGGACCGTTCTCACACTGGGTGGTTCGATACCGACCGGAAAGGACGTGATTTGAGATACAGCGGAGCGCACATCCGCCAGAGCCTTATCTCGGTCAGCTCCCATCTCTAACTCGAGCCGAACAAAACCTGATGATTCTCTCGACCAGCTATCGAGCTTGGCTACTCCCTCAACACTTCGCGTCGCTTCCTCAATAGCGCGAACCACCCCTTGCTCAACTTCTTCTGGTGTTGCACCCGGGTAGATTACCGAAACGTGAACTTCGTCAATCTCAATTTTCGGAAAGATTCTTTGCTCGATATTACCACTGGCAATGAATCCACCCACCAAAAGAAGAACCATCAATAAATTGGCCGCTACCGAATTTCCGGCCATCCATGAGATCCAGCTGGATGACGGTTGGCTCATGGCTTAGGTGACTCTTCCACCGCTTGGCTCACCGAGACATCAGGTTCTTCTTCGCTGCGCAGTTGCATGTCTTTGACTGGGATACCAAGGTCACTGGTGATGATGCGAGCGTTGGGCTCGAGGTCAGCAGCGATGATAACCGTGTTGGGATCTTCATAGAGCGGGCGCACCTTCTTTTTACCAAGCTTGTTATCATCGGTCAGCAGCCAAACTTCGTCTTGAGCCCGAAGAGCCACCTTTGGAATCCCAAGGGCGTTGGGAAACTTGGTACCTTCAATCCGCACCCTCACCGTTGCCCCCAGAAAAAGAGGGAGACCATTCGAGTCATTTTGGAGTCCTAAAGGATCGAGAACCTCAATCACCAACTGAGCCATTCGAGCCCGTGGTTCGACGTGGGTCAAAAGTCGCATCACTCGCCCTTCGAAACTTTGAGTGGACTCTCCACTGGTCTGCTCGACCGTGACCTTGGATGCAGGTGGACCACCTTCTTTAGGCAGTGTGATATGCTGGAGTTTGTGAATGGGTACATCGGCCACAACCCAATACGCGTCGGTTCCCACAAGCTTCGCAACCAGCGATTGTGGAAACACGACCTGGCCAATTTCAACATTCTCAAATTGCACCATGGCATTAAAGGGAGCGTAAATTTTGGTGCGGTCGAGCTGCAGCTTAGCAAGTTCCACATTGGACTTTGCCGATGAAAGTCTCGCAGCCGCGGAACGCTCATAGGCTTCACGGTTCGCAAGACTGCTTGAACTGCCCTCTCGTTTACCCATGAGCTGCCATTCACGCTCGGCTACTTTTTTCCGAGCCGCCTCTACTTCTTGCTCTAACTCGGCTTGGGCCACCAATGCCTGCTGCTGGTCCACGGCTAGTTTGTAATCTACTGGATTGAGGCTCAAAAGAAGATGCCCCTTGGGAATATATCCACCCGCAACCATGCTGGGGTGTTGACCGATGACCTTGCCCAGAAGCTCAGGATGTACCGAGAGTTCTCGTGCGGGCGTCACCAAGCCGTGCCCGGTTACCTCAATGGTGTGGGTCTGAGCCGCTGGCGAGATGGTCTGTACAATAGGGCTGGTTTCAACCTTTTCTTCCTCTTCGGTCTCAGGCTCGGTTAGAGAAATGCCGTAGGCAATCCCCATACCAACAAACAAAACCAAAATAGGAAGCCAAATTTTCACGACCTAGCCAACTCCAAATCACATGGTGTGTGCGAGGGCTACTGGGGGCATCCCACCATTTCGTAACGGTGCTCACACAATCCGATAGTTCACTGGTATCAAATCATGCTTCGAGCCGGGCACAAACCATTGTTTATTGTATCTTTTAGGCGAAATAATGAAATGAAGGTCTGGATCATACTTTGCGAACGCAAGCTCCCAGATAATGGCCAAGGCCCACATACACCTACCTGCGGAAACCATAAACAAACGAAATAGGCGTCAAAATGCGTGATTAAAATCCATGCTGAGGGTCATGCCTTCTGAACTCATGCCCACAAACACGTGAAGCAGCGTGGCCAAGTTCCAAGGAATCATAAACCCGCCGCCATAGGAAGGTCGGTATTCACCAAATCGAGGCTTGGCAAAAATGTCTCCAAAGCTATCGTAAACATTTCCAAAGTCGACAAAAGCGAAAGGTTGCAAGCCGAATCGTTCACCCCACACCACGATGTCTCCAACCGTATAGCGAACATCAAACTGAGCGAGCGTGTAGCCGCGGCCTAAAAATCTCTCCTGCACAAAGCCGCGGTTGGTACGAGGGCCTCCCATGGCGGTGACCGTCCCTCCCATGAAATCCATCTTCCCCAACTCAAAGAAAGGAACATCACCGGAGGCATAGGTCATGGCCAAACGTCCGGCAAAAGTGAGCCGGTCCCAAAATGTTTGAAAGCCGCGCACACTGAACGTCTGCCGAGCAAAATCAGAACTCGAACCTAAGAACTTACCTGAAACCACCAGATTGTATTCCGCCAAGTAACCGGCCTTAGGGTTGGGTTCAAAATCACGCTCATCAAACCGCAGGCCAAAATGGATAACATTCACCCACCCACCCTCTGCACCGATAAAATCCGGCGACTCACTGGCCAATGTAAGGCGAGTTGGCGCAAAGGTCTCTTCCACACCAGCAAATTCTCCCGTCTGATTATGCCAATCTGTGATATCGACAAAACCAAACTCTAAACCCACGTCCACTTCAACCCATTCAAAGAAGGGACGGCTCACTCGCACCATCCCGTAAATTTTTCTACGCTGGTAATTGTTGAACCTACGCAAACTGGCTGCCGGCTCCCCGGACTCCAAATGCTTGGTCAGATCACTTAAATTGTCGTAAATATTTCCGTCTGCTCCCACCAAACCCAAATCGGCATCATCGGCGGAATCACCATAAAAATTGGCCTCTAAGATACCAACGTATTCAACCACCGAGCGCAATCGGTACTCACTGCCCGCGAGAAAAGGCATATCCAACTCAACCCGGTGGTAAGCTTGGCCACCGGTGGTTTGGAAAAACTGAGCGAACACCTGCATAAAATAAGGCGACTCATCAAAATAAGGGTCGCTCGGTACCCCATTGTTGTAACCGTACAAACGCAGCCCATAACCAAAACCCGCGTTGCTGGTATAATTGATCAGCGGCAATCCGGTGGGATACCAGCCCTGGCGCTTCTTCTCTAGGTCCTCTGGGCTAAGCTTGGCAGAGAGCCCATTCGAAGGGAGCATAAGGACGCTGAAACAAAGCAATAAGCTGATCTTCAATGCACTACTCATCATTAACCTATATCTCTTCAGGAAAACTCCACCAAACGCTGAAGCATTGTTATGCGGCCGGATATAGCACCATCCGCATATAATCAACGAGAGCAGTGTTCTAGAAACGGGATTCAAGGCTAGCCAATATCTTTATTGATCTATTCTTGTAGCCTAGCGTTTCAGCTGAGTCTCAACGATTCGAAATAATCTTCTTCAATGCATCAGCTAAAACCACCGGCGACTCTAAACAAAGCATCGGATTCTCAACCATCGATTCCAGGAGAGCCACCAAATCTTCCCCAGTGACGGGTTCGGAATCCTTTAGTGTTTTCCTTGCAGTATCACGAAGAAATCGCATTTGAGCGAATTGGCGCAAAGTTACATGTTTATCGAATACGCTAAGTGGACGGGACAAATCCTCAAGCAGATGTGACTCTTCTTGTTTCAGGTAATAACGATTCAAACCGTCAAATGTAGCGTAGAGATATCCAGCATCTAAGATAATCTGCTCCCACCTATCATAATCTCTCGTAATGCTTCGCGGATGCGTCGATTCAATAACAATGGCAGTCGGACGAAACTTCTCCCAATCGTTCCCTGAGAGAACCTCTAATTCGTGCCCTTCGACATCAATCTTTAAAAAGTCAATCTTCGAAACATCCTGCTCCATCAGAACCGTAGCGAGATTCTTCACGTCAATGGGACGTTCCTCCAGGATACCGCCAGATTGGCGTATCTCACCGGCTATCACAGGGTCCATTGTAGAGAGCGGTAAATGACCAGGACACTCGTAGAAAACCCCGCTGCCATTCTCGTTGGAAATAGCCAGGTTGAGGTTTATGTCTCGGGGGCGCACGGCTTCTAGACGGCTAAACATGGCTTGGGTGGGCTCAAAATTGATTCCCGACCAACCCCGTTCGTAAAACGCATAAGTGACTGAGTCGATAATCGGATGGCAGGCTCCAACATCAACATAGGTCCCTGTGTCCTCTTTGAAAATCCGACTCAACAGAACATCTTCTGAGTTTTGCGCGTAAGATAACAAGAGGCCTCCTACTTCCTTCGTCAGCAGCTCCCCAAATACGTTACTTGAGAAGAGGCTCCGCCACGGCTTCGTCCGAAGAAAAGATATATTTTTTGGAAGGTTCCCACAATTACTAAATGATTCACTCTATAATCATAAAAAGAAGTCCAAAGGGGTGTTCATGGAACTCACGCAACAAATTGCTCTACTCGCAGCCATCTCATTTTTCCTTTTCGGTCTCATCACCGGCACTTGGAAATTCGTTTTGATGCATCGCAGTCCAGAGGCCAAAGCTCCGGTTTACGTCGATATCTGCCACCGAAGCTCACTGCTTTATGCTTTCGCTTGTTTATTGCTGGAGAGGATGGTGGAGGTGAGTCAGCTCCCCCACTCTATCGAAGTACCGGCCCTGCTCGCTCCAATTGTCTTCTTTGGGCTCGCCGTCAGCACCTACGCCATTCACGGCTTGCTTCGAGACACCGACAACCAACTTCAAAAACCCCATCGCCTTGGAAAGCACACACTGCCTTCGTGGCTCACGCCCACTTTTATGGTCATGCTGATAGTCGCAGAAATCGGTGGCACTGCGGTCTTGGCAGCGGGCGTATTTCAGGCGCTTTAACGACGGATATCAGCCAAGATCCTCTTTTTTCGATATTGCCTTCAAAATCATGAAAACCAGCTCAAGTTTTTCGGATTGCAGTCGATGGGACTGTGGTTGGAGGGCGTAGGCGTTCAGTCAAATCATCGACTTCTCTCCCAAGAGACAACCTGAGCCCTCAAGCA
>CAZZDT010000209.1:0-6398 GCA_964652435.1 uncultured Bdellovibrionales bacterium | reverse complement strand
AGACTTAAAAGTGATTGAGGTTTTTCCGACCTAACCTGAAGAGTCTGCTTAGAGCTCGCGAGGTAAACTTGACTGCCTGACTTGGTCTTCGGTGCTTCAATGGGAGCTGAACCAAAGTATTCGAGACATATATTCTTTTTGGGTACTGAGCTTTCTTGAAGCAATTGCAGAGCGGATTGAATCATCCCTGTGGGCCCACAAAGGTAGATATGTCGGTGACGATAGTCGTTGCAGTATTTCTCTAAGTGTTTTTGAGACAATCGACCGGCAGTTTTAGTGGCAACGAGGGTTACTTGAACATTGGGATGGTTCTCGTTGAGAATTTCAAACTCTCTACGAAAAAGATGCATGTCTGCAGTGCGGGCATAGTAGAGAAGCTGGATCTTTTGCCGGCGAGGTTGATGAGACACTTGCTCGAGCATACTGCGAAACGGGGTGATGCCGCTCCCGCCAGCAATCAAAAGTAGGTCCGTTTCGAGGTCCTCAATAACAAACTCACCTTTGGCTTCGGAGATGCCCACAAATTGTCCCGCGTAGAGCATTTGCTTCAACCTGGGTGTGACCAGGCCGTTTTCTTGAATGCGTATGGTGAGTTCTATGGTTCCGTGTTTGATAAACGAAGCGGGCGAAGAGCTGATGCTAAAACAACGTCCAATTCGGCGGCCATTGTGCTCCGTAAAAAGTTCAATAAATTGTCCGGCTTGAAAACCAGGCCAATGCCGCGATGGTTTCATGACCAATGAGAAGACCTGATGGTTCTCTTGGCGTACTTGAACAATCCGGGCGCGATGACTGCCAGGGCTCCAAAATGGTTGGTAGGCCTGCACGAAGGGCTCGATGTAGGAACCCAATTCGGCGTAGTTCACGATGGCTCGGGAGAATTCTCTGCCGATGGCTTTGTACCAAGTGTTGGCTGATATCGATTGATTGGGAAGGGATGTCATGTTTTTCTCCTCTTGTGTACACTTGTACACTTTGTTTTTGATATATGGCTAGTTAATTTTTGGGGAAACTATCTGGTTTTCTTAAAAGTTATTTAATTCTAGCGTCTTGAGTATTTGTAATAGTTTTTCAACGGATGTGTATGCATGAGAACAATGTTGTTTTTATGGGGTCCTAAGTGCCTATAAATACTGAATTAGATGATAGCTTCAGGCGATGAAAGTGTGTCCATGTACACTTTTTTCTGTTAGGGTCTCCGGGTCATGGATAATCTGAATAGAAAATTGCGAACTCGAAAAGCATTGATGAATGGCGCCTTAGAGCTGGTAGCCGAGGGGCAACATTTCTCAAGCTTAAGTCTTCGGGAAGTTGCCAAGCGCGCCGGCGTGGTACCGAATGCTTTTTATCGCCATTTCAAAAGTCTCGATGAATTGGGTCTCGCTTTGGCCGATGAGGTAGGTCTTTTGCTGCGTCAATTGATGCGTCAAGCCCGTCTGCAGGGGTTGGCGGCAGATCGAATGATTTCTGACTCTGTGGACTTCTTCATTGATAATGTGATGGATAATCCGGCTTTGTTTCGTTTTATGTCTCAAAGTAGGACTGGTGGTTCTGAGAATCTTAGATTCGCAATACGCAATGAATTAAGTTTTTTCGCCACTGAAATGGTGATGGATTTAAATCGTTTGCGTATCCTGAGTCATATTGAATCGCGTGATTTAGATATGATTGGTCATTTGGTTGTCCAAACCGTCTCAGGGATCGCCGGTGAGATCCTTGATTTACCTCCCCAGAGCGAAAATCTGGTCAATGGGATCCGTGAGCGAACCATCAAGCAATTGCGACTGATTTTTCTCGGTGCAGGCAGCTGGCACTCCAGTGAAGAGCAAGAGAAGAAACGTAAGAAAAAACGAAAATCACGAGACACCTTAGCGCTTCCTGCTGGGCCAGAACCAAGCCACTTGGAAAGCTCAGAACAAGTTCGTTCTGAAGCCAGCGAGCCTCCGGTGGACCGAAAAGCTGAGGCGAAAGAAAAGCAACGAGCTAAAAAGGCTGCGGCCGCTAAAAAGCGCGAGGAGCAAAAAGCTGTGAAACTTGCAGCCCAAAAACAAAAAGCCAAAGAGCGGGGCAAGGCAAAAGCACGGGCAGCAAAGGCTCGCACCAAGAAAAAGTCCACTAAAACAGAATCATAGAAGATCTTAAAATATAGCTTTATCTATATGCCGTGGAGTTGCGCCTTTTCGTAGAGGGCTTATTCTATAGATAGAATCCCGCAGTGAGGTAGGAATGAATCCAGATAAGATGACTCATAAAGCGCAAGAAGCATTGCAGGAAGCGCAGCGACAAGCATTGGCCAATGGTCAGCAATCCGTGGAGTCATGGCATTTGCTCTCGGTTTTGGTGGAGCAAGCGGATGGGGTCGTTAGACCTTTGTTGGATAAGATTGGTGTGGACATCGCAGCCCTGAGCACAGAGCTAAGTGCAAAGGTTCAATCTCTACCGAAGGTTCAGGGCGGTCAGCCCTATGTGGGAGCCACTCTCTCGGGGCTTTTGACCGGGGGGCAGACGCATGCAGATCGATTACAGGACGACTATCTCTCCACGGAACATTTGCTTTTGGCAGCTTGCGCAGAGCAAGCGCCCAGCGCCGCTGTGCTGCGTCGCTATGGTGTGACTCAAGATAGCGCCTTACAGGCGTTGGAGTCAGTCAGAGGTTCTCACCGAGTCACCGATCAAAATCCCGAAAACCGCTATCAAGCGCTTGCACGTTATGGCCGTGACCTCACGGAATGGGCTCGCCGAGGCAAAACCGATCCGGTGATCGGGCGAGATGAAGAGATACGAAGAGTTCTTCAAGTGCTGAGCCGCCGTACGAAAAACAACCCAGTCCTTATTGGCGAGCCCGGAGTCGGCAAAACCGCGATTGTTGAAGGCTTAGCGCGCAGAATGGTCGATGGCGATGTACCGATGGGGATGCGCAACAAACGCTTGGTGTCTTTGGACCTGGGGGCTTTGGTTGCCGGGGCTAAATACCGCGGTGAGTTCGAGGATCGCCTCAAAGCGGTACTAAAAGAAGTGACCGAGAGTGACGGTGAAATCATTCTTTTTATCGATGAACTTCACACATTGGTTGGAGCTGGTGCGGCGGATGGTGCCATGGACGCTTCCAATATGCTGAAGCCTGCATTGGCCAGAGGGGAGCTTCACTGCATCGGTGCCACCACTTTGGACGAATACCGATTGCATATTGAAAAAGACGCCGCTTTGGAGCGGCGATTCTCGCCTGTTTTGGTGCAACCACCGAGCGTTGAAGATGCAATCTCGATTCTTCGCGGTCTCAAAGAACGGTATGAAATTCACCATGGTGTTCGCATTCAAGACTCAGCGATTGTCGCGGCGGCAACACTGAGTAATCGCTACATTACAGATCGGTTTCTACCGGATAAAGCGATTGATCTGATGGATGAAGCGGCCAGCCTACTGCGTATTCAAATTGATTCGTTGCCCGCGGAATTGGATACCTTGCGTCGTAAAATTGTTCAGCTTGGAATTGAAAAGCAGGCGCTGCTCAAAGAGAAAGATGAGCCAAGCCGCCAACGACTCGAAAAAATTGAGGAAGAGTTGTTGGACTTGCAAAGCCAAGAAAGTGAGATGGAATCTCGTTGGCAGAGTGAAATGAAAAAGCTCAAACGAGGCCAGTCCGTAAAGGAAGATTTAGAGCAGCTTAAGCAGGCTCAACTGAGTGCGGAGCGCGACGGGGATCTCAACCGTGCGGCTGAACTTAAGTTTGGTCGCATCCCTGAGTTGGAAAGAGAGCTGGAGGCTTTGGCGGCCACGGAAGAGAGCGAAGGGGAGCGCTTGCTCCACGAAGAAGTCAAAGACGAAGACATCGCGACCATTGTCTCCCGCTGGACCGGGATTCCCGTTTCTCGAATGTTGGAGAGCGAAGTCGAAAAGTTGCTGCGCATGGAGGAAAATCTAGCGGCCCGAGTGATTGGTCAGAGTTCGGCGTTGAGTGCTGTCTCACACGCCATTCGGCGAAGTCGATCCGGTTTAGGCGAGCCCAATAGGCCCATCGGTAGTTTTCTATTCATGGGACCCACTGGAGTAGGCAAGACGGAGACAGCTCGAGCGCTGGCTGAATTCTTATTTGACGATGAGCAGGCGATGGTTCGAATTGATATGAGCGAATACATGGAGAAGCACTCCGTGGCCCGTTTGATCGGAGCTCCTCCTGGGTACGTTGGCTACGATGAAGGTGGGCAGCTTACAGAGGCGGTAAGACGGCGACCGTATTCCGTTGTGCTCCTAGATGAGATTGAGAAAGCCCATCGAGATGTTTTCAATATCCTCCTGCAACTTCTTGATGATGGGCGGCTGACTGATAGTCAGGGCCGAACGGTGGATTTTCGCAATGTTGTGGTGATCATGACTTCAAACGTGGGCTCTGATGCCATTCAGCAGTTTGCGGGTCGAGACGAAGATAAAATGCGGGAAATGGCGCAAGGCGCACTGCGGGAGCAGTTCCGGCCTGAATTTATCAACCGAATTGATGATATTGTGATTTTTCAGGCACTTACGCAGGATGAAATCGGCCGAATTCTGGATTTACAGCTCGAGATTCTAGAGAGCCGTTTGGCTCAGCGAGAGTTGCACCTTGAGCTGACGGAACCGGCCCGGGCCGCGCTTTTGGCCGAAGGCTTTGACCCGATGTTCGGGGCGCGCCCACTTAAAAGAGCGGTTCAAAACCATGTCCAAAATCACTTAGCGAGCGCCATTTTAGCGGGTCGCTTCATGCCGGGAGAGACGATTCTGGTGGATTTTGTCGAGGGTGAATTTGTGAGCTTAAAGGCTGAATCAGCTCCCGAATCCGATCCGATGGTCCATTGATCTCTATCTTGCTCTGCCCTTGGGCATATTCTAAAATAAATTTAGGGTAATTCGACGGGAGCAGCTCGGTCGGCATGAGTGCAAAGTTTTTTGGACAATATTTGATTGAAGAAGGAGCCATCAGCTCTTCTCAGCTTCGAGAAGCACTCGATCTGATGGAATCCGATTACGAAAAGCTCGGGGAACTCGCGATCAAACTTGGCTATCTTCGTAAAGAAGATGTCGCTCGTCTTCACCGCGAACAGCGCTATGTCGATTCACCTTTGGGAGAGTTGGCCATCGAGCGTGGCCTAATGACCCGAGAGCAGCTTGAAGAACTCTTAGCGCGACAACGAGATACCCGGTTGCGTATTGGAGAGGCGCTGGTTCGTTTGGGCTATATCCAAGAGGACCGAATCGAATCTCACTTTGTGGCCTTTAAGCGGGACCAAGATCAACTCATCGATAAAGTTCGCACATTACCGCTGGAGCTCTCGAACAATCGATTGGCCGAATTTGTGGTTGGTTTCTTTCCAAAAATTACCCTGCGCATGGCCGATATTCGTTTGAAGATTGTGCAAGGCTGCGAAGCGGCCGAGCGTCACATGAAAGATCATACGGCTTCTGTTTTGATCAGCGGGCCCGAGCCGATTGAATTCAGTCTATCGGTTGATAAGGATTTTGCCGAAGGGATTCTTTGGGGACTTTTAGGTGGAGAAATTGCACCTGAAGATGAGAGACCCAGCTACGAGGATTGCCTGGGCGAATACGTGAGTATTGTTGCTGGCAATGCTTTGATGGCTCTGCAAGAAGAGGGTGTTCGGGGACGTATCGAACCGCCTTCGTACCATAAGAATGTTCCTTCGGGAGCTTACGCTTTTGTTCTGGCATCTACCCGGGGAACCGGGACGCTTTTGATCAGACCTCGTTAGTTTGTGGCTCTGATTCAGCCAATCCGAATCCTACCAAAACTGCTGGTAGCAAAATCAAACAGGCAATTAAGCAGCACGAAATCCCGATGACCATGATGAGTCCCAGGCTGAACATGGCGCCATGTTCTGAGAGCATAAGTCCGGCAAATCCCACCATTGTGGTGATCGAGGCTACCATAACAGCGCTGCCGGTTCCTTGAAGAAGATCTTCGAGTCTTGCCACGCCACCGCGTAATTCGGCACTTTGGCGACACCGATGGACCAAGTGCACGCCGGCATCAACGCCAATTCCCAGTACCAAAGGCAGCACTACAACATTGGCCGCGTTAAAGCTTATTCCCAGCGCACTCATCACGCCCAGCATCCACAGCCATCCCGCACTCACCGGTAAAATAGCGAGAAGCACCGATTTGAAGTCTCTAAAGTCCCACCAAAGGATGACAAGAATAATCAGCGCGGCAATCATGGCCACGCGTTTAAAACCACTGATGATCATATGGCTATGGGTATGCAAGGTAATGGCAAACCCGGAAACCGTAGGCTCAATGCTCTCAAGTTCTTTGGCAAAGTTTGCCGCCACATCTCGGTTCCAAATATTGCCAGCTGGATAAACATAGAGGGCCAGAGCATCTTGATTTTTTGAAACGAAACGCTGTC
>CAZZDT010000208.1:0-6407 GCA_964652435.1 uncultured Bdellovibrionales bacterium | reverse complement strand
AAGCCAACGCGGTAAGCACAGAAGAGCGTATTGCTGGCACTCGATTTGGCGAAGACTTGAAGGCATTCATTCAAGACCAACGTGCTCAGCTTGAGCCGGTTATTGGTGGTTGGGTGGCCAACCAGATTAAGAACCGTCTGGCTTCTTTGAAGAATTTCCAAAACCAAATGGATACATTGGACTTGGAATTGTCGATTGCTGAAACCAGCTGGTTGGATGAGCGTCGAGAAATTTCAAAGGGTTGGCGTGCTCGTTTGCCACGACCTGATATTCCAAACGACCAGTGGCAGCACTGGGAATTCCATAAAGAATATTGGAAAGGCGAGTTGGGTTATTACCACCACGCCATTGGCAACGAGTGTGACCTCTAGCCAAAACCGATAGCCGGCTTAACAAGCCGGCATTTTCGGATGTTGAATCGCGCGAAGCCCCTAAGAGGATTGAAGTAGATATGAAGAAACTGAGAACATTAACTTCTCTGGTCGCCCTGGGTGTGGCCACTACCTTTGCCGTTGGCACGGTAGCGACACCAGCTCCTGCAGAAGCTGCAAAGAAGGCTGCGAAGAAAGCAGCCAAGAAGGCAGAGCCAGCAAAAGAGAAAAAGCCAATGACATTCGACGCCGGGCCACAGCCATTGGCGGATATGAGTGCACGTGCCAATCAAAAGCGGGAAGAAGTGATCAAGAAGCTTAAGGCAACGGTATCAAGCTTGCCTAAGTCTCACCCACAACGTCCACAGCGTGTTTTTCAGTTGGCTGAAGAGTACTGGAAGAAGTCTCGCTACATCTACATCACGGGTATGTCTAAGCTTGATAAAGCCATGGATGCATGGGCTGAAGCTGGTAGCGAAGGCAAACCACCAACTTTTAAGTCTCTTCCTGAATACCGCGAGAGCAGTGTTTACAAGGCGGAAGCACTGAAGCTTTACCGGACGATTCTTAAGCAGTATCCAAAGTTCAATAAGAACGACAAAGTATACTACGCAATGGCAAGTGCTCACCTTGAAGCAGGTGAAAAGAAAAAGGCAGCGCGCCGTTTTCGCGATTTGACCAAATACTTTCCAAAGTCAGACTTCGCAGCCGATGCTTACCTACAGTTGGGTGAATATTTCTTCAACTCAGGGCAAGCGAACCTCAGCAAAGCTATTGGTGCATACAAGCGTGCCGCTCGTAGCAAGAAGCCGCGTATTTATTCTTTCGCGCTCTACAAGCTTGCTTGGTGCGATTACAACTTGAACGAGTATGAAAAGGCACTGGCGAAGTTTAAAGAAGTTGTTGCTTACTCTCTCAAGCAGAACGCTCAGTCGGCACGTGGTGGCGAAATGTCCACGAAGAAGAAGATTCAGCTGATTGAAGAAGCATTGAGCGATATGATTCGTACTTACTCTCACCTTGATTCTGTAGACGATGCGTTCGACTATTATATCGACATCAAGAAGAAGAAAGATGCTTACTCTTTCCTACGTCGTTTGGCTGACCGTTATGTTTCAGAAGGTAAGTATGCGGTAGCGATTAAGATGTACCGCAAGCTCAACGAAGACTCTGATTATCAGTACAACGAAAAAGCTCCATTCAACCAGGCCAGCATCATGAATGCTTTCGCATCGCTCGACCGTAAGAACGATGTTCGTAAAGAAGCTCGCCGAATGATTGAACTTTACTCTCCAAACACCATGTGGGCTGAGAAGAATGCTGGAAACCAGCGCGTTCTTGATAACGCCTTCGAAGTTGTAGAGCAGAAGCTTGGTGAGTTGGTAACTGAGAAGCACAAGGAAGCTCAAGAAACCAAGTTGGTTTCAACCTACGAGCTGGCCCGTGACCTTTACAAAGATTACCTCGGGAAGTTCCCGTCGTCTGATGACGCTTATCAGTTCCGTTTCTTCTACTCGGAAATCCTTTTCGAATTGAAGCAGTTTGACTTGGCGGCTGTTCAGTATGACATGACGGCAGCTAAAGATGGCAAGTTCCAGAAAGATGCAGCTTACGCTTCTATTCTTTCTTGGGAAAAAGTTCTTAGCGGCGTGAAGGAAACCGTTAGCGGCAAGATTCGTGAAGGTAAGCGCGGTAAGAGCAAGGGTAAGCTCAAGCAGCTTGAAAAGCTTAAGACACTTAAGAAGGGCCAGACCTACGAGCCTAAGGAGCTTACTGCTACAGAAATCAAACTTGCAGCAGCTTGTGACCGATTCGCTGAAATCGCACCTGATGACGAAGGTGTTGTGAACATCAAGTTCAAGAGTGCTCAGATTTACTACCTCAAGAACAACTTTGATGAAGCAGCTGTTCGTTTTGGTGAAATCATCGACAAGTGGCCTCAGCACAAATATGGCCGATTCGCAGCTCAGTTGATTGTTGAGTCGTACAATGTTCGTGAAGACTGGTCACAGCTTAATGTTTGGTCTCGAAAGTTCGCAACGAACCCACGCTTGATGGCTGATAAGAGCTTTTCGAAGACAATCAATGAATTCATTGAGTTCTCGTCCTTCAAAGAGATCATCAAGGTTTTCGAACCCAACAAGACCGAGGAAGAAATTGCTGGTCACTACATTGGCTTTGCAACGGAATTTCCGAAGTCTAAGTATGCGATGATTGCTGTCTACAACGCAGTTATCAACTACGACAAAGCAAACCGTCTTGAAGATGCGATTGCTCAGGCGAACAAGATTCTTGTCGATTTCAAGAGCTTCAAGTTGAAGAAGGAAGACATCGAGAAGAGTAAGAAGGCCGGTGAAGGAATTACTTTGCCTGAAACTGTTCGTGAAAAGACGATGTACCTTGCGGCGACATTCCATGGCCGTCTCGCTGAGTTCAAAGAAGCGGCAGATCTCTACGAAGGATACTCTAAAGAGTTTAAGAAGGCTGAGAAGCGTGAAGACGCCATTTACAACTCCGCGATTTATCGTGAGGGATTGGGTGATTACGACAAAGCTATCGCGAACTTTAAGCAGTACATGAAAGAGTTCCCGAAGAAGGATGATATCCCTCAGGTAGACTGGAGAATCGGTGAGCTTTACGTGAAGAAGGGTGATCACAAGTCAGCCCAAGGCCACTTCTCTGGTTTGATCCGATCTGCTGCGAAGCGCGGCGATGCCGAGCGTTCAGTTTGTGCTGAATACAAAGTGATGGAAGCTCAGATTGCTCAGGGCCGTGAGCGCGATACTCAGCGTAGCTGGGACCGTATCTTGAAGAGCTTCGCAGCTTTAAGTGATGAGGATAAGGCGAAACCATGCCCGTTGAAGGCAGCGGCCTACATTACTTTCAGTAAGCTTGAGCCTGAATACGAAAAGTA
The DNA here is from genome assembly GCA_964652435.1 of uncultured Bdellovibrionales bacterium. Taxonomy (GTDB): domain Bacteria; phylum Myxococcota; class XYA12-FULL-58-9; order XYA12-FULL-58-9; family JABJBS01; genus JABJBS01. The sequence continues at coordinate 3,122 of CAZZDT010000208.1, read as the reverse complement.
TCTCGCGATCAACTTCGATAACGAGAGAACCATCGGTAAAGATGTTCCGGCCAAGAAGGATTTGCAGGGCAAATTGGAAGGTGCTTACCTTGAGGTTATCAAGCTTCAGCAGCCTGATTACGCGATTGCGGCTCTCTTCCGATTGGCGAAGCTCCAGCAGAATATGGCTAAGGCATTTCAGAACTCACCATGTCCGAAGAAGCTGACCGAAGATCAGTGCATCGAATATGAAGGTATGGTTCTGGAGCAATCTTATCCATACGAAGAAAACGCGATTGCCGGTTATGATAAGGCGCTGGCAAAAGCCTATGAACTTCAGCTCTACAATGAGTGGTTGATCAAGGCTCAGGATGGACTCAAGGCTTATGAGCCCGGTAAGTTCCCTGAAATTCGTAAGTATGCGCTGATTCCAAGTGAAGCAGCTCAGCAAACGCCTAAGGTAGCGGAGGCTATGAAGTAATGAATACTTTAGCTCAATTAACACGTCGCATTCTTCTCGGTGCTTCCATGCTTGGCCTTGTTGCCTGCGGTGGTGCCCAGAAAGATACAATTAAGCTTGCGGAGCTGAAGCAGGATGCAACTCCTGCCGAGAAAGCTTTTCACGCGGGCATGAAGGCCTACATTGCTGAAGAGTGGAAGGCTGCTTCCGGACACTTCAGCGAGGCATACAAGTTGGACCCAACGGCTACCGGTGCACGCATCAACTTGGGAATCACCCTAGAGAAATCTGGTGATTGGCAAGCAGCTGCAGATGTTTACCGCAAAGGTTGGGAAGCTGATCCTACCAATGCAGCTGCAGCTCTGAACGTGGCTCGCATGCTGACCAACGCAAAAGACTATGCTGGAGCCAGCGCGGCTTTGGCCAAAGCGCTTGAGGGAGCTGCTGATAACGCAGACCTTCTGAATGCTTATGCAAGTACTCTGCGCGGTGAGAAGAAGTTCAAAGAAGCAGCGGATGCGGCACGTAAGGTTATCTTGCGTGACCAAAAGAACCCAGAAGCTCTTAAGAACCTGGCTCTGATTTATGCAGACGACGGTAAACTAACTTTGGCAGAAACTTTCTTCGCAGAGACGAAAAAGCTTACGCCAAAGGATGCGAGTATTCCGGTTAACCTAGGTTTGATTGCTCATCGCCGGGACAAGCCTCAAGTTGCTCTTTACCACTTTGAAGAAGCTCTTAAGCTAGATCCTAAGAACAGTGCAGCGCACTTGAACATTGGTGTCATTTCGCTGGGTTTCCGTGACTACGGTCGCGCTGAGACTTCTCTGCAAGCCGCTATTGATAACGGCCTGGGTGGTAACTGCAGTGCATTAAGCGCTCTTGGCTATTCGTTTGAAGGTCTTCAAAAGGGTAAAGAAGCCGTTGACCAATTTGGCAAGGTTTTGGAGATGTGCCCGGCTGAAGTTGATGTGCTCTACACAATGGGTACCATCTGCATGGCGCAACTTCGTGACAACGAATGTGCATTGAGTAACTTCACTAAATTCGCAACGAAGAAAAAAGGTCTGGCGAGCGACCACACGGTCCACATGATGATTAAGTCCATCAAGCAAATGATCGAGATGGAAGCAGCTGGACCGGAAGCTATTCCAGAAGAAGCTCCTGCAGAGGAACCGGCGGAAAGTCAGGAAACAGCACCTGAAGGTGAGGTAGCTTCGACAGAATCGCCATCTGCCGCAGTTAATACAGAAACAGCCCCAGCTGACGAAACCAGCGGTGGGGGTTGATCAGGCATAACTCCGCCATTTAAGGCCATTTTCTAACGCACTGAGTTAAGTGCGTTAAGGTGGTACAAGGTGGGAGATTCTTGGTTGACAGATGGGGTGCATGCAGCCTTTACTGACGCATCCCGATTACAGGTCGAGTCCTAAAAAAAGGTGATGGGAAAAATGAAAAAGTTTTTGATGGTATCAATGGTTCTTGCAGCGTTTTTCGGCAGTGTTTCAATTGCCAGTGCGCAGGACCGAGTGAAGTACAAGAAGAGAACAACCATCGATCTCTCTGCATCGGTCATTGAAGGTGACTTGGTTCGTCCGGAAGGTTCATACATCGTGAACCGTAAGGTGAGCCGCTTTTCCACAATGATCATGGATCGCAACTCATTCACAGTTGAATTGTTGCAATCTGCGAACGACCTTTAATCGCGCTCAACTAGCCCCAACTTAGAGATTTAGAAAGAAGATGTCTATGGATACACAAGACACCCACGAGAATGACGAGCGGCGCTCCGACGACACTCAGGATCTGAATAGCGACGCATCCGTGGTGATGGACCTTCCCGATATTGAACGGGATGCAGCCGGTATTCCTACTTTCGTTTTCCGTGACCAGCTCCCCGAAGGTGATCGGCCAACGACTGAGAAGAAAACGTTAGAGGTTGTATTGTTATGGCGCGAAGCCGTTATGACAGTCGGTCACTACAGTGACCCTCGCGATATCACGGTTGGTGATGCTCTTAAGAACGATTTTCGCGTTTCCAGCGATAGTATTCCGGTTGAGCGGTTCCCGCTTCTTTCGGAAGCTGACGGCCAGTTCGCTATTAACTGGACTGGAGACATGGCGCTTGAGGTTAAGGACGAGGATGGAGAAATTCTCGGACTGGAAGAACTCGAAGCGAAGGGTAAGATTACCAAGGATCAAAACGACAGCTACTCAAGCTCAAGCTACAAGCTTGGACTTCATGAGCGAGCAGCCGTTCAAGTTGGTGAAGTTACTTTCGTACTTCAGTTTGTTTCTCCTGCACGACTCGTAACGAGCAGCATTCTCAAGACCATCGATTATTACTTTACGAAGGTATTGAGTCTCTCATTTGTAGGACACTTGTTCTTACTCTTGGCTTTGCTCCTTACTCCACTTGAGCCAGATGGTTTGGATGAAGATCTCTTCAAGAACCCGAACCGTTTTGCACAGTTGATTCTTAAGGAGCCTGAGAAGGCACCTGAGAACAAGCCTAAGTTTGAGCTTTCAGGTTCAAAAGGCGGTGCGAAGCACAAGGATAAAGAAGGTAAGTTCGGTAAGCCGGATAAAGAAAAGAAAGATGCTCTTGCGTCTAAGAAGGGTGCTCCAAAGGTTGACCCGAACAAGCGTGAGAAAGATCGTAAGATTGCACAGGAATCAGGTA
>CAZZDT010000207.1:0-6428 GCA_964652435.1 uncultured Bdellovibrionales bacterium | reverse complement strand
CTGCGATGTGGTTGCCAAATACTTTAAGGAAGTCAACATCTGAGACATCGAGTTCGAGTTTGGCGCTTTCTCGATCTAAGTAAAGACAGCCTAAGCAATTGTCACGGGTGACCAATGGAACCACGAGGGCCGCATGTCCCAATTCGGGAGCACTGTCTTCCATGCCTGGAATCGATGAACAGACGACATTGCCGCTTTGGTGAGCTTTCTCAAGCAGATTCTTCTCAGAGGCTTGAAGAGAGAAGAGTGAATTGGAGTTTGTATGTTTTTGAACGGACCCACCTTGTTCGGTCTCAATCATCACGAAACCGCTGTGCAGTGTGAGCGGGTCGTCTGCTTTCTCAGTAATAAAGAGTCCGACTCTATCGGGACGAAACGCGTTGCTGATGCATCCCAATACTTTGGAAGAGAGTTCGTCAATATCTGAACTTTCCGCCATCAGGCCGACGGTTTCCCAGAGCAAAACCATGTTTCGGTAATCTTTGCCCATGGTTCCGGTGAAGATTCCGGTGAGTTCGTCTCCTTCTGTCGACGTACCGGTAGAGGTATCACCTTTCCACTCTGTGATTCGCCCACCACCGGCTCGTTTGGCTGCATTGAGGGCGTGATTGGCGCGTTGGATAAAGGCAAGCGAGGCGTTGGTCTGATTGGCATCGGCATTGTTGGTTGCCACAACACCACCGCTAAAGCGCAGACGTACAGTTGAATCGAGGTATTCGGTCTTTTCGAGTTCGGCCAAGATAGCGCTGCCTAGGGCAAAGGCACTTTCTAGACTGGTTTCTGGTAAGAGAATCGCAAACACAACCCCGCCGTAACGAACCAAGTAATCATTTTCGCGCAACTGTCCTTGTAGGACATCGGCCACTTCGCGAATGACTTTATCACCGAGCTTAAGGCCCCAAAGTTCGTTGATGGTGGCAAAGTTATCGGGACTTAGCATCAGCATGGCAGTGGATGGTCCGCGGCTTGTTTTTAATGCTTGGTCAACGGTTTGGAAAAACTCAGCCCGTCCAGGAAGACCACTGACGGGGTCATTCAGAACCCCTGAGACTCGCATGATGTCTCGTGTGATGGCTTCTCCAAGCTCTAGAACCCACTGCCACCAGCTCTTCATGGCTTCCGGACCCTTGAGGGATTCCGGTGGTTGGTTTTGCTCGGCACCCTTGAGACCCAGCCATGCAGTTTGGTCGCCTTTACCTTGGTTCAGTGCCCGCAAAGGAATGAGCATGCCGTCTGCATCAGTGCTTTTGATGGTTTCGGGAATTAAGGATGCGAGCGCTCCCTCAGCCGTTGTATCTGGCTGGGAATCGGCGAATTGCTTAGCTCTTTCAATACTCTCGAGTTCGGGAACACAGGCATCTCCAGCCTTGAGAAGCAGTGCGCGGCCTCCATCTCCCAGTGGGTCAGGGACGTAGAGAGAGACGGAGTCAGCTCCACTGAGTTGCTCGATAGCCTGGATGTAGTACTTCAGGATTTCAGATGGTGTGCGCATGGTTCCCCGTTAACAAAGCCGACTTTTCATCGTAGTGTGCTACGGTAAAGACGGCCGCACTCAGGATTGATCTTCAATCAGCCGAGTGGAAATACACTGTTTCCCGTTCACTACTATTGGTGATCAAAATAGTGACGGATACAAGCCATTTTTTTGAATTATTTATAATAATTCAGAGGTAAGTCGTCATAATTTTCGGAAAATCGTTACGGGCTGCGTCATAAATCGGCCATTTTTTCTTAGAATTGATAGACTGAGTAAGCATGGAATCAACAAGTTGGCAGTGGATATACAACGGTGCCCAGTGCACGACCCCCGTTTGGTGCGGTGGTTCGCAAGAAGGGCCGATTTGGCTTGGAATTCATGGGTTTACAGGGACTGGAGCGGACTTTGAGCCCTGGTTTCGCACTCTTTCTCCCGATCTGAATTGGGAAGCTCCGAATTTACCAGGGCATGGTCCAAGGTTTGAATATGAAGTCGAGGCCTATTCATCCTTGGACGCTTGCACGGCGATGCTTGAGGCCCGAATTGAGTCCGAGTCCCGTCCCGTGTTGCTTGTTGGCTATTCCTTGGGCGGGCGGGTCGCCTTGCACTTTGCTACTCAGTTCAGTCACTTGCTCCAAGGGCTGGTTTTATTTGGTGCCAACCCCGGGATTCGAGAAGAACAAGTTCGAGATGAGCGAGTGCGCTGGGAAGAGCAGCTTTGCCAGCGTTTGCAAGATGACGGGGTAGAGGGCTTTCTGAAGTATTGGCAATCTCTGCCAATCATTGAAACTCAAAAACGAATTGCGGATGAGATTTGGTTGCCGATGCAGGAGCGCCGATTGCTCTCCTCACGTGAGGGTTTGATTCAAAGCCTTCGCAACATGGGCACTGGACGTATGGCCTCACTTTGGGACGCTCTCGAGAATATCAACTGCCCGGTTCTATACTGTGCTGGTCAAGAGGATGAGAAGTATTGTCGAATTGGCCAGGAAGTCGTTGAGCGCTTGCCAAGAGGACAATTTATGGCTTTGCCGGGTGCGGGGCATGCAGCTCACTTGGAAGCATTGGAAGCTTCCGGAGAAGTTGTGCGCAACTGGTATGAGCGCCTTTAGAAACTAATCTTCATTAGTCATTTGGGAGAGATGGCGGCTGAGGATGTATTCCTCTTTTAGACACCAACCACTTTGCAATTCTTCCACCATTTTTGCTTTTGCTGAGGGGGTCAGGAAGGCAAGTCCTGGATGGTAAGCGGTTGAGTAACCTTGTCCAGCCAGTTTTGCTCTAAATTCGGGAGACATCGCGGCCATATCTCGGATTAAATCGTCAGTTTGATAGAAGTTTACTTCTTCAAGAACTTTTTCAAAGACGTAGCTGCCAAGTTTGGGGTTTCGCACGGTGAGACTGATTAAGAACTTTCCTGCTTTTTCGTGTTGGTCACCATTCACTTCACCAGCAATAAGCCCGATGAGGTATTCCAGTGCAATGGCGTCGACACTGTCGTCCGATTTTGGAACTTTTGCTCGAGCGATGATCGCAGTGGAGTCGCGGATATCCATTCTGAAATACATGTACCAACACTCAGACTTATCTGTGAGCAGCGCACGAATGGGGCGCTTCATCATGGACAGAACTTGAGCGGCGCGTCGATCTCCAAACATACGCCCCTTTGATTTCACGTCGATGAGTTGTTCTGGTTTAAGATCAGAGACTTCTTCTTGAACAGGCGTAGCCTTTTTATCAAGGTTTGCCTGCTGGATGCGCTGCAGAACGAATAGAGCAGCAACGACAATGAGCGAAAACAGCACACCTCCGGCAATGTAAACCTTTAGCCGGTTACGCTTGGCCTGTTTCGGGTCAACCGGCTTTGACGGTTTATGGTCAGCCCCTTGATAACCAGCACCGTGTAAGGCCTCTTTCGAGGCTCGGCCGTATCCATCAAAGTCTTCAAAGTCGTCTTCTTCTCGAAACGCTTGGGCTTGGCCCCTGGGGCCTCCAAGAGGCATACCTACCGGAGTTCGTGCTCGTGCCGCATCCCCTGGAGGAGGGTTAAGAATGCCGGTTAGTGCCTGGGTGGCAGCAAGTCGAACCATTCCCTCTCGTGCGGTTGATAATGCGACCAAGGCTTCGGGGGATGTGTGATCATCTACACCAAACAAGACAAAGGAGACGAGACGTCTGACTTCGCCATGGGGATGGTTTTTGAGCTGGTCGATGGTGTCTTCCACCGTTTTGGGATCTGCACTTCCCAATCCCCGAACAGCTTCAGAGATAATAAACTCACTCTTGTCTTCCAGAAGTTTGATCAGGGCAGGAGCTGCTTGAGCGCGAAATCGGCCGTTGGGGCCACCAAGTCGTCCCAGAATGCGCGCCCCCAATTGTTTTTCTTCTGTGGTGTCGCATTGAGTGAGGCTCACTGCTTCATTGAACACATCTTCCGAGTCACGTCTTTGCAGCAGAGCAACAGCTTGTTCAGCCGCAATGAAGTTTTTAGAGTTCAGAGCTTGTTCAACAAGGTCGGTTGTGGACCTTGGGTCATCCCAGTGGCAAACATTCAATGCCTTGGACATCAGCTCGGGATCACCATCCCAGCGCCAATTTGCATCCCAAAGGTATTCGTAGAGTGCCGGGTCTTCGAGTTCTAACGTGGCTTCGACGGATTCTTCGAGTACGACTTCTTTTTTGAGAAGCTCCCGCAGAGTGTCTCGCACATCTTCATCACGTTTGCGAGCGAGTAAAACAATCGGAGCGGTTGTTGTTGTTCCGGGTTCCTGCTGGGCAAGTCGTTTAGCTGCGAGGGCTTGAACTTCCATGTTGTGGCTGAAAGCAAGTTGACGCAGATGATGAAGGCCCCAAAGTCTCACATCACCTTGTTCTTCACGGCTTAGAGCAATCAATGCTCGTGTAGCGGGAACAGTTTCGAGATTGGCGAGGCGCTCGCCGATGGTTTTTCGAACACGTGTCGAGTCATGTCTGGTTAGATTGATATAATGTTTGTCCATCCCCTGGACATCGAGTTTCTTAATGACTTCAAGCGCCTTGAGTACGAGTGCTTCTTGGCCTTGTTTGAGTGTATCTACAAGACAGACCACCCCGGCTCGGGCATCGGGATGTTCCGGGGAGATGTAGCCCAGTGCCTCAATGGCTAACTCTTTAGATTCGGGATCTCGCTGTTCAATGTATTCGCGTACGATTTCAACCAGGGTTACCGGATCACAGTCAACGAGCCCTCGTAGAACTTCACTTCGCGAGATGGCATGTTTGGATAAACGGGCTCTTTGAAGAATCTGAGACACCTGTTCGGCTTGGCTCAGCTCTTCCCCGTTTTCTCCGTTATTTTGGTGCTCTTCTGTCATGCTCAGTCTCTTCGTCTCCCTTAATCGACGGATTGGGCTAAGACTTGACTGCTGGTTAAATTATTTTGACCGGATGGCCAAGGGCTATTTTTCGGATTATCGGCGGTTTCGCGCTGATTTTTTCTTTCCCTTGCGTTTTTTACGGCTTCGGTTTTCGCCAACACTATCAAGCATGTCTTCAATTTGCTCGACTGCGTTTTCAATACGCTCTTGCCTTTTTTGAGCCTGACGCAGTTCACGCTTCATCAGATCAAGCTGTCCGTAGATGGCCCGCAGTCCATCATCCGACATATTAGAGATTGCGCTTCGCTCGAGCATCTCTTCTTCTTGCTGACTGGGGGGAACAAGTGGGTCTCTGGGATCCTCTTCTTCTTCTTCTTTGCCCTGAAAGTGGTCCGTAAGTCCGGCAGGAATTCTCAATTTGCTCTTTTTGGTTTCGGCTACTTCAACTTCTTCAGGAACGTCTGGTTTGCCGAACCGTTTGTCGTAAATGTCGTAAGTCACAAAGGCCAACATGGCTAGAACACCCAGGGCCACAATGGACACACCAAAACCAATTAAAAACGTTTTAGCGGTCATAGGAGGCCGGTTACCGCCATTTTGCCGACGTTGCCAATCCTGCTGATTGATGTAGTCGCGCTTGGGTTTCGGCTCTGCTGGCGAGGGTTCTCGCGTTGGCATACGTGCCTGCCGACGTTCTGGCTTTTCGCGTCTTTGTCGACTTCGGGGCTCTTTCGGTGCCCCCATTTCTTGCATCGCTAGCTTTTTAAGTCGATTTCGCTCGGCTCTCGCCCTTGCTCTGGCACGTGCATCTTCTTCTTCACTGGAGCGTTGTCGAGGCGCCGGAGCGGGGCGGCTATATTCCTCGTCGTACTCGTCATCCCCACCGATATGAATCTCGGGACCCTCGAGTAGAATACCTTGGGCTTCGATATCGCCATCGTCTTCGTCGTTATCAATGTCTTCGATGTCGTCTAAGGGAGGCCCGGGTGGAGGAAGGTCGTCGAGATCATCGAGATCGTCCAAATCATCGAGGTCATCCACTGGCTCTATGCCATCGATCGTTTCATCGATCCCAAAGTCGTCGTCTTGCAGTTCTTCGCCCGCCATACCTAAAGCGTCGTAGATCATGGAGGGCCTGTAAAGATTTTTTCCATCATTTTCGGGGTCTTCCACAAAAACCGGCCTGTTTTGAGAAAAGCCGGGCTTAAATCAAAGCCCGCGAAGGCAAAGTTTAAATCATTTTTCTTTCATGTTTTGACGGCATGTGTCATTTTTGATCCGATTGAATGATTTTCGGTGATGACAAGCTTTGGCTTCGGGCAGATTTAGGCTTTGAGGGTCGGCAAGCGCTGGGATGAACCGCGTATTGGTATGACCAAAATAAGCAACGGCCTTGAATGCCAGCTTCTAATGACGGTAAAACTCTCTGGTAGATTGTTTTAAAACTAAACGAGGTTACCTACACAATGCCTGTAGATACTATTCCCGCACGATTCATGGAACAGGGCCGTATTCGTCCTGATTCCCCCGCTTATTATGTTCGACAAAGTGGTAGTTGGAGACCAACAACTTGGCGAGACTACGTGACCGAAGTT
>CAZZDT010000206.1:0-6438 GCA_964652435.1 uncultured Bdellovibrionales bacterium | reverse complement strand
TCATTTTTGCCATGGCTTCCGTTGGGCTTGCCGATTCCATAATGGACCACTCTGGCCGTAACTTATGGATAACTTTGCGTAAGTGCAGCCTCGCGAAAGTGCTATCGTCGGTTATCAATATTGTCGCCATATACTACCTCTACCTACCTTACTCAGCACGGGTACCGCTCCAGTCTACCTGGAACCCCTAGTTCGGGGGAAGTGTGAGGCGGATTTTGTTTTATTTTGTCTGGAGATCGGCATGCTCGGGTCTCGGGCTTGTGCTACATTTACTGGGCTTAATTGATGCTATCGGGGTTATGCAGCATCTCTTGAGAAATGGTGAGGGAAACACATGTCTGCTATTCATAAGTCCGTCAGGTTCCTTGATTATCTATTATTTTTTGGGGCAATCAGCTTGGCGCAACCAGCATTCGCTGCTCAAGATCCCGGGACCGACCAGAATACAGAATCTGATGTGGTCGAGGTGTCAAAATCGGACGAGTCTATAGAGTCAGAACCAGCAGAAGCGACGCCCGCTGAAACTACACCCGCTGAAGCGGCACCTGAGCAGGCCACATCCGCCGAAGCTGCACCGGCCCCCGTCACCCCCGTCACCCCCGTCGCAGCCAAGCCAGCACCCGCTAAGGCACTGCAGGTTTACGATGCATCCCAGGATATTTGGCACAAAGTCGGTGGAGATGTTCTCTTGGGACTCATGGAGGTTGTTGTAACCGATGAACTCCTCGAACCGATGTTTGCCCAAAGTTTATCAGCGGTATTAGCGGCTGAACTCGCCACTTTAAGTCGGAATCGTTATCGAGTGATTTCCCGAAATGAGCTGCAAAATATGTTGGTTCAAAAAGTAGAAGCTCAACAAATGGGCTGCGTGGAGCCTTCATGCTTGGCTGATATTGGTCGACTGGCTGCGGCAGACTTCATGGTTACAAGCTCGGTGGGAAAAGTTGGGCAAGAGTGGGTCTTTGCGATTGAGTTGATCGATGTTGGTGCAGGTCATGTGTTGCGCCGCCAAGCAGTCACTTGGAAAGGTGAGCCTGCCGGTCTCGTTGAAGTATGCCGACCGATGGTTGTGCGTTTAATAGAGGGCAGTGCAGCATCGGCCTATCACGGTGGTCTCCAAATTCTCGCCAATGAAGAAGGCGCCACCGTTCATATTGACGACAAGGATGCAGGTGTCACCCCGATCGAGCTTTACCCGGACCTGGCCATCGGGCGTCATCGGGTGAGTATCACGAAAGATGGTTTTGTTGGCTTCAGCCAAGACGTTGTAGTGCATCGAAATGAGACAACGCTCTTGCAAGCAGAGTTGGTCGATGAGGACAGCTTAAAGCCTTGGTATCAGAAGTGGTGGGTATGGACGGCTGCTTCAGCGGTCGTTGCTGGAACAGTGGCCACTGCGGTGATGTTAAGCGAGTCAGAAACCACCGTGAGTCCAACCTCCGATAATTAAGTAGATTGATAACAGGATAAATTAATGAAATTTAAAATTCTCAATTATCTGTGTTGTATTGCAACGATTGCTGCTTTGGGAACCGGGTGTAAAGGTACGGTTGATAGCGATACTTTTATCGTTCTTCCTCAAGCCGAAGCCTTAAAAAATCTACCTGCGGAAACCCAAGCAACCTTTAGGGTTGAAGCGGAGATCCCCGGTTTACTTTCGAAGTCGCCCTTGCAACTGGATCTTGCCAATGGACGCGCCAGTGGAACCTTTTCACTGCCAGAAACTCCCGATGCAGTGGTGAGTTTTATTCTGACTTTTTATGGCGGGCAGGACTCTAGTACCCAAGAAGTATTGTTGGGGCGGATCGAACACGAAGTGACCATTGAAAAGGGCGAGGACAACCAGGCCAGCATGCCTCCCTTTGAAACCGAGGGCGCTCTTTTTGATTCTAACCGAAACGGTGTGAGCAATTTGGATGACTTGATTGCCGGGATCGACCCTGCACCCATGTTGAACCCCATTGATGTTTCGCCTCAAACCATCAGTTTTGAGTCAGGTGTTGAGGTTGGTGGATTTACGCGCTCGTTCTTCGTTTTAGAAAACAATGGTGACGAGTTGGTCCGTTTGGATTTAGCTGTTCGGCTTGCGTCAGGAATCACCATTGCGCCCTTGGAACAGATTTTTGAGATTGGTAGTGAGGCACCCACGGATAGCTATAGTTTCGATTTGGCTCCAGGTGAAGAGCAGGTGATGGCAATTACTTTTGCACCATCCAATGCACTTTTTGTGGCCGGTGCTCTATCCGTGAATTCAACCACTCTGGAATCGAATGTCCAGCATGGTTTGATGATGCGATTGATTGGAAACCCAGAAGGTGCGGTTCCGCAGCCACCGGCTTCCTACTCCATTCCCAATGCACAGGGGCTGGTGATCGATACATACGATGGTCCTATTCAGAGTTACCAAGCCAGTAAGCTTTTTTCTCGCGAGCCTGACGATGCTGGAAGTGTTGAAGAATATAAACGAGCCGATGGAACCGACGGTACCATTGGCGGCCAGGATGTTGATGATGCTTATCTGGTTGTTGTTCCGCCGGGGTATCGATTTTCACTGACCCTAGATGGGCTCAACAACGATGTTGATTTGTTTTTGTTTAAGGCAAATCCAACGTTCAATGATGATGGCGAGATGACGGATCTAGAAGCCGTTGCCTTCGAGTCTGAGGTTACTCCTGACTGCGCCGATGGACTGAGTATTCAACCGGTTGATTGCTCTGCCAACTCCGGCGTCTCGGCTGAAGCAGTGGCTTTTGATGGTACGCAGGAACGCGATGACTCCACCTATTTGGTGATTGCACTTGATCGACCTGAATTACCAGAGGGTCAAGAGGAGCTGGTGGAAGAGGCGAATCCTCTGGGCGCTACGCAAGACACCACGCAGGAACCAAGCGTACAGGCCGCAATGTATAGCCTGCCTGAAATTGATTTTGTTGAGTCCTCAACGGTTTGTCCCGATGCGGGCTATGGACAGTCTGCATGTACAGAGGCTTCTGGTGGGTCAAACATTACGATTTTGGGAGTCAACTTTGAGGTGGGTTTGACGGTGCAGGTGACTTGGACCGATCAGGTGACGGGTTCAGATGAAACCCAGCTGGCGGTGTGCTCAAATCCTGAGAAAGGGGCTACGGTTCAGCGGCCCGTACTTGACGAGAATGGTGAGCAGGTTCAGAGCGATACGGGTGAACTTCTTTTTGAAGATATCATCGTTGATCGGGTTGTATGTGTATCGCCGCCAGCAGCTATGAGCCCTCAATTGGCGCCGAAGGCAAACATTGTCCTACGCAATCCTAATGGTGCCGTTGCCACCAGACCTCAAGCATTGACCTATCTGCCGCCTCCACCAGAGGTCGACAATGTTTCGCCGATTCGTGGGCCTACCACCGGCGGAAGTACAGTGACCGTTTATGGTGAGAACTTCTACGAGATCAATGGCCGGATGCCGACCGTCGCCTTTGGTGATTATGTCCCCAACGAGCTTGGCAATGAAGTAGAGTATGTCGTTGCAGAAGTTATTGCCCTTTCGGAAGATGGCTCTGAGTTGATTGTTGAGCTTCCTGCATGCCCGGGTTGTCAGAGCAACGGTCCCCATGACGTGACGGTCGTGAATCCCGATTTGAGAAAAGATACGCTGGGCGGTATTTTTGATTACTTTCAGCCCGACGGCCCTGATCCCATCATTTTTGATGTGACCCCAAATGAAGGTTCCACTTTGGGAACCGATACTACGGGTGAGTTGGCTGGTTCTGCTGCTGAAGGCCGCGGACCAGTCACAATTCTCGGAAAGAATTTTTATGACTCCGATGGCCTGCCCATTGAGCGGCTCTTGGTGGATAACCAGGAGGTTTGGGAGTTTTCGGTAACCCCTGCTGCCAGTGATGCAGATTACGACCGAATCGTCGTGAATATGCCGCCTCATGAAGCGGGTCCTGTAGCGTTGGAGGTTGTCAATCAGCGCGGGCAGACCGACCGCAAGGATGGGCTTTACACCTATCGCCTGCCGGCTCCCGAGTTTGAGGCGATGCTCCCGGCCCAAGGTTTGGTCAGTGGCAATACAGTTGTTGTTATTACTGGACGTTATTTTCAACCGGGGATGAGAGTATTTTTTGGCCAGGTGGAAGCCGGACAGGTTGCTTTCAACTCTGCATCTTCTCTCACGGTGGTGGTTCCGCCACTGCCCGATTCTTTTGAGGCCGGTCCTGTGGACCTTAGATTGCAAAATCTCGATTTAACATCCGTCGAGGCTCCCGGAGCTTTCACCTACATTGACCCCACTTTGCCATCGCCTCAGTTCCAATCGGTTACGCCGCTTCAACCATCCTCGGGGCCCATGGAAGGCGGCACACAAGTCGTGATTCGAGGGGATAATTTTCAAAGTGGTGCGCAGGTCTTCTTTGGTAATAGCAGTGCACTCTCGGTCTCCTTCATCAGTGCCACCGAGCTACACGCAATTACGCCGCCTCATAATCCAGAGTTTGTATCAGTGATTGTGGAGAACCCTGATGGTCAGTCGGTAAATTCTGAGAGCGGTGATGCCTCTTTTGGATTTACCTATATTGTTCCGTCCCCAACCATTGGTAACTTAACTCCCGCAAACGGCCCCGCGGCCGGTGGAACCACTGTCTTGATTACAGGATCTGGTTTTCAGCAGGGAGCCATTGTTGAATTTGGGGATAGCCTTGCTTTGGACCCTGTCGTCTACAATTCAAACTTGATCAGTTGTATTACGCCGGCCCGTGACAGTGATGGCGTTGTGGATGTGGTTGTGACGAACCCGGCCATTGGTTTTAACCAGGCTGAGTCCAGTGTACCGAAGGTAGACGGGTTTGAATTTGTCTATCCCACAGACCCGCCGCCAATTATTTTTGGCCTAGACCCAGACAATGGCTCCGCCCAGGGTGGTACCCCGGTCGTGATCAAGGGAACCGGGTTTCAAGGAACCAATACGGAAGTTTATTTCGGGGTCACGCAGGTCTCTATCATTGACTCTTCTCCCGGTGGCGGACTGGAGGATACCCTCACAGTCATTGCTCCACCGAATGCGGTTGGTGGACAGACGGTTAAAGTGCAGAATGAGGACGGGCAGGCGGATTGGACCACGTTCAATTACACGGCGAATCCTCCACAGCTTTCCTTAACGGGTATGGTTCCCAACTCCGGTGACAGCGAAGTCTTTACCAATGTTCTTGTTCTGGGACAGGGCTTTGAAATGGATACAGTGTTGACGCGGTTTTTCAGTTTCGAGCCGAATCCTGATCCCGAAGAATGCCCCGACGTTCCCTGGGACGAGGAAGACCTAGTGAATGGTAAAATTCAACAGAGTTTACCCCTTGAGAATTTTGTTTGGATCTCGTCATCCATGCTTAGCGTGGTTGTTCCTCAGTCACCCATTGATTTGACAGACAGTTGTTATCGATTGTCCAATCTGTCGTTTGATATTACCGCCTCCAATCCTGATGGGGCTGGTGCGACGAAGCTCGGAGCATTTACGTATTTTCAAATCCTTGAGAGTTTTGCGGTGGCAGAGCCCCTGGGCGTAGGCAGTGATGAGTGCCCCGGCGGCGGATGGGTGATTTATACAGGCAAAGACACCAACAAGAACGGGGCTCTCGATATCTCCGTGGGCAACAATGAAGCGACTTCCGTCTCCTACGTTTGTGACGGGCTCGATAGCCTTGTGAATGTGGCGGAGACCGCATCTACCTGTGAGGAGCAGGGCCTAGGCGGGATGACCGTATGTCACGGGGCAGATAGCAACGATGACGGTGTTTTGTCCGAATCTGAGATTCTTCCTGGAGCTTGTTCGGAGATTTGTGATGGACCTCAAGGTGAACCGGGTAACCCATATATTGTCCAGTTAGATGACGAAGTCGGTGATGAATGTGATGGAGATGGACTACGCATTCGAACCGGTCCTGACGATGGCAACGGAGAGATGATTCTGGAGTCCACCAGTTACGTTTGTGACGGCCAGGACGGCGAAGATGGCGAAGACGGACAAGACGGACAAGACGGTGCGGCCGCTGTGGTTGAATTGGTGTCTGTTCAAGTTGGTGAAGGCGGGTGCGGCAGCAGTGATGGTACGAAGATTGTCTCTGGTTATGAAACCAACGGAGTTGAAGGTCTTCAGGAGACCGCGGAGAATGATATCCCCGCAGACACCATCGTCGACGTTGATTATGTGTGTAAGCCTTTGCCAGGTCTCAACAGCTTAATTGAAAGTGAAGTCCTTGAGGGAGCAGTGGATGGTCCTTGTGGTCTTGGTGGTGGAATTCAATTGACGACAGGGCTTGATATTGACGGAAATGGTTCGCTGGAAGGTGAACCCAATCTGATTGAACGCACTCTTTGCAATGGTCAGCCGGGACAAGATGGAAGCGCTGGACTGGATGGTTTAACTGCCTTGGTGGTCTCAACACCTTTAGAGCCAGGTGAGGCTTG
>CAZZDT010000205.1:0-6446 GCA_964652435.1 uncultured Bdellovibrionales bacterium | reverse complement strand
GGTCGATGTATCGAGCCCTGATGATCCGATGGTTTGTGCATCCAGAGATAACGAACCCGATTTCTATGCCGGTTACGGACGCTTCGGCGGGACCAGCGGTGCCACACCTCACGTTGCTGGCGCAGCCGCGTTGATGCTTGGTTCTGGTGAATTTCAAAGCCATGAACAAATCGAAGAGGCGCTGACCCGGATGGCACTCGAAGATGAAGCAACCGGTAATACCCCCAACGAAGCGTATGGATATGGAAAAATAAGAACTGCTTTAAGCGTTTTTGGAGAGTCTTTGCCCCATGACTTACCCCCACGTATCGAAGTCACCGCAACACGCAATGAGGGTTGCGAATTGGTGCTTAACGTAGCTCCATTGGAGACCGGCTTAGAACTTATCAACGTAGATTTTGACATCTGGTACAATGGCCACCTTGAATATGCGGATAGCCCATCCATCATCCTTCCCGAACTTCACACCGAGATTCCGATTGTGATTCACGCCACCGAAAGCACCGGAGCAGTGGGACGTTTGCTTTACAGCATCAATCCATCAACGATTCTATGCGAACCTAGAGGTCAAGAAACCGGCGGTTGCATGAGCTTAGGCGCTGAAAACATGAATATTTTCATATTATTGATTACCTTCTTGCTCCTCTTAAACCCACGGCGTCGCCTAAATCCCTAAAGTCTTGGACTCAGGGTCAACCCGCATTATGGTATCAGTCTATCGGGGAGGTAGCTTATGCCTAAACACTATCGAGAACTGCGAATCATCCTATTCGCTATCCTGAGCCTAAGCTGGCAAATTGGCTGTAATCAAGATGAATCATCTGAACCAATTGAAGACGACGGTACGGATACCACCGATCCCATAACGGTCGTTCCAGGACCACTTGGTATGGTTCTCAAAGCAGATGGCATCACCTATGTTGGCACGGCTGTTGTCGATATCACGCCTACAGTTACCGAAACTTATACCGACATGAATGACA
Source organism: uncultured Bdellovibrionales bacterium (assembly GCA_964652435.1). Lineage (GTDB taxonomy): Bacteria > Myxococcota > XYA12-FULL-58-9 > XYA12-FULL-58-9 > JABJBS01 > JABJBS01. Next base: position 5,463 of record CAZZDT010000205.1, on the reverse strand, counting down.
ACCATCTATTCGATGGTTGCTTTGATGATCCACTGGCCGAAAGATGCGATGAACCTTTTGATGACGTTAATGGCAACGGTTATTTCGACGCTATATTTAAAGGCGGCTTTGAACCCCTCCACACCGCTCAATCTGTAAAAGCTCCAATCAGTACCCGAGCTTTTATCGTCTCTCATAATGAACCCGGTGAGGATCCAACACGTTATTACGCTTGGGTCACAGTGGATGTTGTTGGGCTCGAGGGGAAGCGATTTTGGCCTATTGAAGAAAAACTGGCTGAAGAAGGTTTTGCCAAAGAACGACTCGTGGTAACCGCCACCCATAATCACCAAGCTCCTGACACCATCGGCCTATGGGGCGACCCGCTTAAAGAGATTTCCGGAACCGACGAGGAGTATATGGTTCGCATTACTGAATCCATCGAAGAAGCAGTTAGAACTGCCGCCGCAAGCATGCACCCCGTAAAGCTATCGGTAACCGCTACGACCATGGAATCACAGAGCCCTTACTTCAATGGCTCAAAGCACGGCGGAAAAAACCCAGTGATCAACGCACGAGGGATGCTTAACGATATTCGAGATCCCCGAATCATCTCAGATCGCTTGGTCACCATACAAGCCAATCATCTCGAAACAGACTCAACCGTTCTTACCCTCACCAGTTGGTCCGGACATGCAGAAATGGGCAGTGGACGTGATGATGCAATTTCCGCGGACTGGGTGGGCGTGACGCGCTTGGCTTTAGAAACACAGTATGGCGGAACAGCCATTCATCTTCCTGAAGCCGTTGGCGGTATGCAGTCAGCGCTCTTTATGCCTTTGCCGCTGGTCGATGATAACGGCGCTTGGCAGTACGAAAAATGTACCGAGTCAGACATCACCGATGAGAGCAATCCGTTTGACTGCTTCGGCAAAACCGTAGACAGCAACCGCTTAGAAGAGGATGGCAGTCCCGTTCCACAATGGGCAGTTGAAAAGACCTGGGAATCCATTCACTCCCACGGTTGGCATGTCGCCAATGCGGTTATCGCCAGTCTCGAGGATGCGGAAGTCATTGATAATATGTATCTCGATATTGATTCTGAGTGGATGTATGTTCCCGTGGATAACTCAATCTACAATCTCATCTTTCAGCTCAATATTCTTGAACTCGGCTTCGACGACATGGTCCAGGATGCTGAGCTATGCGTCGAGCCAAATTCAATCGCGCCTATTGGCTGTGCTGAAGCGAGAGCATTTCGAGTCCGAATGGGCCCGGTTGAATTCCTAACCGCTCCCGGCGAAGTTACCCCCGAGATCGCTTGGGGACTTCCAGTCAATGATCCACAATTTGTGTTAGAATCGGAAAACAGTTCAGAACGAGGCCCTGACAGCCACTATTTCATCCAACATCTTCCGGGATGTGATGACGTTTCCTTTGAGGATTGTAATACTCAAAAGTTTCTCGACGATTGTGATTGTTTAACCCTGCATGCTACACCCTACATTCTCTCATACGACGAGAGTCTGGCTCCATTCATGGAACCTGTCGATGCAGAATATAAGGTTGTGGTGAGTATGACAGATTCATACTTCAGTTATATATTGCCCGGGCCGGATATACATCACGGGGTGACGGTATTGGATACAGGTAAGGGAGATCACTTCGAAGATACCGTAACGTTTTCTAGCCACTTCGCAGATAAAGTCATCCAAGCGCATCAATCCATTGATGCCAGATGGTAAATCCATACGTTTAAGGAAATTAATCATGACCATCACTCTATACGGCAGCAAAAATACCAGAGCATTTCGATGTTTTTGGATGTTAGAAGAACTCGAAATTGATTATCGAATTCAAGAGGTCAATGTTCACAAAGGGGAAGGTCGTTCTCCCAAATACCTTTCCATCATTCCGACCGGCAAGGTACCCGCACTCGAAGACGGTGACTTCATCCTTTTCGAATCAGCAGCCATCAACACCTACCTGGCCGATAAATTCCCGGAAAAGAGTCTGATTCCAAAAACAGGGACGCCGGAACGCGGCCTTTACGACCAATGGTGCTACTACGTGATGAGCGAACTCGAACAGCCACTTTGGCTGAACGCCAAGCACACATTTATTTATCCAGAAAATCGACGTTTGGCAGCTAATGTTGAATCAGCCAAATTCGAATTCAGGCAAGCTCTCAAAGTCATTGAAGGTCATCTCGATAAAAATGACTACATGGTCGGTGGACAATTCAGCGGCGCTGACATTCTGGTCGCCCAAACATTTATGTGGGCACAGATGGTTAAGTTTCCACTGGACGCCCCAGCCTCATTGGAATTCCTGGCAAGGATGAAAGAGCGAGAAGGATACCAACGCGCCTTAGCGGTTTAGAACTGATAAGGTGTCACCTTACTCAATTCACTTTTTAAGGTTGCACCATCTACAATGGGCAATGAACAGGTCGTTCCCCGACACACGTAGACCGTTGGTTGCGAACCGACACTCTTCTTATCTTTCAAGACCGTGATGGACTGACTCAGCTTCTCAATTTGTTCATCGGTGACCGCCAAAATAATGCGGTTGGGTAAAAATCTCTGATGAATCAGCTTTTCCATTGTTTGATCTACACGTCTCGATTTTGGACTTACAACAATAATTTGAAGCGCTTCATCGGTGGTAAAATCTAAGCCCGTAAGCATTTTAGGCATGGCTCGCCCCGCCCTCGTAAGAGTTTGCCCAAACGAAGTCAGAACTTTTCTTCCCAATACTTCATAACGGCTGTCGCCCGTCAGCAAATGCATTCGCATCAGGTTCAGGACCGCCACCGAATTTCCCGCGGGAATAGCGCCATCGTAGTCCGGTTTGTCCCGCGCCAGTAAAGTATCGTTCTCTTTGGCCACAAAAAAGTATCCGCCAACGACATCACTGAATCTATCATCTAAGACATTCTGAAGGGTCAGTGCAGCGTCAAACCACTGCTTATTTTGTGATACCTCATAGAGATCCAAGAGGCCCGCAATCATAAACGCATAATCATCTAGATAGCCGTCATAACGAACTTTATCTCCATGCCACGCTCTGCCCAACCGGTTTCCATCCCAGAGTTTATCCATCACAAAACTTGCGGCCTTCTCCGCCTTTTCCAAATAATCGTCTCGCTCTAAAACTGCGCTGCCTTTAGCAAAGGCAGAAATCATCAAGCCGTTCCAAGCCGAGATGACCTTATCATCAAGAATCGGTGGCTGACGTTTTATGCGAGCCTGGTAGAGCTGCCTTTTGGCATCATGAAGAAGAGTCATGGCTTCCTCAGTGCTCAAATCCAGGGCTCGAGCAACATGGTCTAGGGGCTGAGTCACGTGAAAAATACTTCGCCCTTCAAAATTCCCTCGTGATGTTACACCATAGAAAGTCTTAACCAATAAAGATTGAGTCTTATTGGTCAGAACCTCTTCAACCTCTTGGGGGGTCCAAGTAAAAAACAAACCCTCCTCGTCATGGCCATTAGGCGCGGGGCTGTCTGCATCTGTGGCAGAGTAAAACCCACCGAGTGGATGTGTCATTTCCCGCGCCACATAATCTAAGGTTTCCATCGCGACTCTCGCAAAATCACTCTGACCCGTTAACTGAAAGCCTTCCAAATACGCCACAGCCAATTGCGCATTATCGTAAAGCATTTTCTCAAAATGAGGTACCAGCCATTTTGCATCAACAGAGTAACGGTGAAAGCCCCCACCCAGCTGGTCATACATACCTCCCGACGCCATTTTAGTGAGCGTAGTCACCATTGCCTTCAATGCTTTAGAATCACCGCTGCGCCGATAATAACGGGCCAAAAATTCCAAATTATGGCTTCGGGGAAACTTGGGTGCTCGACCAAAACCGCCATGGGTTTTATCGAAAGATGAAAGCACCGTCGCAGCAGTAACCGTTATTGCTCTTGAGCTGGGAACATCCGAACCTGCTCGCGGGCTGGCCTTTTGAACCACCTGCAACGCTATCTCTTGAGCCTCGGCGACCAACTCTGAGGGGCTCTCTAAATAGCGGTTACGGTATTCGCGAAGAATAGATAAGAATCCCTGACGACTTCCTCTAACCCCGTCCCGCGGTGGAAAATAGGTTCCACCAAATACAGGTAATTTATCGAAGGTCATAAAAACCGTCATGGGCCACCCCCCACGCCCTACCAACATCTGCACCGCACTCATGTAAATTTTATCTACATCCGGTCGTTCTTCGCGGTCGACTTTAATCGCAATATAATTTTCATTGATGTAAGCGGCGATTTCCTCATCTTCGAAGGACTCACGCTCCATCACATGACACCAATGACAAGTGGAATACCCCACACTCAAAAAAACAAGCTTCCCTTCGGCCTCCGCGCGTTCAAAAGCTTCTTCTGTCCAAGGGTACCAATTCACCGGATTATGTGCGTGTTGACGCAAATAAGGACTCTCTTGAAAAATGAGTCGGTTAACGTACTTGGGACTGCCATCCTCATTGAAGTGATGGGTCCGGGGCACATAATCAGGACGGGTAGCCCTTAAGGCATTTTGGTAAATGTCGGGAGTTGTTTTTTTGAGGAGATTCAAACCAGGTAACGGTGCATCGGGAACTTCAGGTTTGAAAGGGACTTGTTCGCTCTTCGACTGAATTGAGTCCTGGTTTGATTGACAGCCCAGAACAACCAAAACCCCAAGCAAACAAATAAATGGTCTCATCGAATATCTTGCCCTCAAATGAGTTACGGACAGTTGCTGCGTTCCTCACGAACTTCAACATTCACTCGTAGCATCGGCCAATTACAACTATTCGGATCAACCAAGCCCAAACCATTGTATCGCTCCGAATTTAAAATCCAGCCAAAACCATCGCTGTAATCAGTCCAATTGCGGTCACATGGTCGATTAAAATTGGAATAACCTATTGTGGGTAGATTACCTGCTCGCCAGTACAAACCGACCATGTAGGTTGAGCTGGTCATTCCTGTTTCCGGAATGACATCCGTAAAATCAAAGGACCACCAAGCTTGTTGCTGTTGATATTCAGTGGCTAAATCAGGGCTGCTCAGAGTAACGCTTTCCCAATTCAAAGCAGCCTTATCGAGGGTCTGTTCAATCACCCAAGGTGCAGCGAGAGTTGGATTCGACGCATCAAAAACTTCCACCGCGAGAGTAATAGATTCAGGGTAGCTGTCGAACTGACTTTGCGGAATCATGACCAAAGCCTCAACCGTACCTACGCGCCAAGTCGCTTCAGGTGCGAGATTGGAGGTATCGTAATCCAAAACAATGGCGTCGTGGACGTTCATCTCTCCCATTGCATCTTCAAGCACAGAGACTTCTTCGATATCAAAGCTACTTTCATCAAAAGTGCACCATCGACCCAATGAATCCTGGGCGCATCCACTTATAAACAAGGCAAAGGAAAGAAATGTGAAATATAGGTTTAAAATTGCGCGATTCATTGAGAGCCTCCCCGAGCCAGCCTAACGCC
>CAZZDT010000204.1:0-6452 GCA_964652435.1 uncultured Bdellovibrionales bacterium | reverse complement strand
AACCGACACCTGAACCTGAAGCACCCGCTGCGGCGGCGGCCGAAACTCCAGCTCCCGCAGCTGAAGCTGCTGCGCCCAAAGCTGAAGCAGAAGCTGCTAAAGCAGAACCCGCGAAAGAAGAAGCTGCTGAGGCCGCTGATGCTGATGGGGACAAGCCGAAGAAAGCAAAGAAGAAAACATCTGCTGCTTCCAAGAAGCCGAAGCGAGCCGAGAGTTCGGGCGGCCTAACCGAAAGCAGTATTCGGGTCGATGTTGCAGTTCTCAATACGCTGATGAACTTGGTCGGTGAGCTTGTACTTGCTCGAAACCAAATTGTTCAGTTTACAGCGCTGCACGAAGATATCGATACCAACCTTCTGGCGGCATCCCAAAGACTTAACCTCATTACCACGGAGATGCAGGAAGAAGTTATGAAAACGCGGATGCAGCCTATTGGTAACATCTGGAGTAAATTCCCGCGCGTTGTTCGAGACCTCTCCCATACTTGCGGCAAGCAAGTTCGTATCGAGATGGAAGGTGTTGAAACAGAACTCGATAAGACGCTCCTAGAAGCCATTAAAGATCCTCTAACTCACTTGGTTCGTAACTCGGTGGATCACGGGATCGAGCCCCCTGAGGTTCGCGTAGAAAACGGCAAACCGGCCGAAGGTCAACTGGTTCTTCGCGCATTCCACGAAGGTGGTATGGTTAACATCGAAATCAGCGATGATGGCGGCGGTATCGATCCGCAAAAGATTAAAGCCAAAGCGCTCGAGAAACAGCTCATCACCAACGAAATGGGCAATAAGATGAACGAGCGTGAACTCGTGAACCTTATTTTCCAACCTGGTTTTTCTACAGCGGCCAAAATTACCAACGTATCCGGCCGAGGTGTTGGTATGGACGTTGTAAAAACCAATATCGAGAAAATCGGTGGTACGGTCGATGTATCTTCCCAACTGGGCTCAGGTACAACCTTCAAAATTAAGATTCCACTGACGTTGGCGATTATTCCGGCACTTATCGTTACCTGTAAGGAAGAGCGTTACGCGATCCCTCAAGTTAGCTTGCTGGAACTTGTTCGTTTAGACGCAAACCAAGTGGCCGAGAAGATTGAAATGCTTCACGGCGCCCCTGTTTACCGGCTTCGTGGTAATTTGCTCCCACTTGTTTACTTAAGCAACGAGCTTTACCCCGGCAGCATTGACCAATCCAAAGTTCTCGAAGGCACTCAAGAGAATGCTTTCAACATTGTCGTTCTTCAGGCAGATGACCGGCAGTTTGGACTCGTGGTCGACAAAATCACCGACTCCCAAGAAATTGTTGTTAAGCCACTCGGCAAGCAGCTTCAGGGTATTACGGTCTTTGCGGGTGCAACCATCATGGGAGATGGTCACGTCGCGTTGATTCTCGATATTCTGGGTATTGCACAACAAAGTAACGTTGTTTCCGAAGTTCATGACACCACGAGCATTGAAGCAGGCGGAAGCTCTCACGAGCGCTCCTCAGATGCACAAACGCTCTTGCTCTGTCAGAGTTCTGGCGGGGGCCGCTTGGCTATTCCGCTTTCCATTGTTGCTCGTCTTGAAGAATTCAACCATGAAAATGTTGAAGCTGCGGGTGCTCAGGAAGTTGTTCAATACCGAGGCGAGATTATGCCTCTTATTCGACTCTCCAACATGCTTCCGACCAGTCCATCCGCTGGTTACATGATGGATGAAGAGCAAACAGAAAAACTTCAAGTCGTGGTGTATTCGTTCCACAACCGAAGCGTTGGACTGGTCGTCGATCGAATCATCGATATTGTGGAAGACTCACTGGAAGTGCAGCGAGAATCTCACCATACCGGTGTTCTGAGTTCAGTTGTTATTCAAGACCGAGTAACAGACTTAGTGGATATCGAAGGAGTTGTTCGAGCATTTGATCCAACCTTTTTCGACCAAGAGCTCGAAGAAGGTGACGAGACGCCCCAATTCGATGAATCTATGACAATGTGGTAACGCTTCATGGCTGACGATAGACAATTTTGTACATTCACCTTGGATAAACTTCTCTTCGGCGTCGAAGTACGCGATGTCCAAGAAGTTATTCGATACCAACACATCACGTATGTCCCAAGGGCAGCAGAAAGTGTTCACGGTCTCATCAATCTGCGAGGGCAAATCGTAACCGCAATCGATTTACGTTCAAGGCTCAAATTGCCCAAGCGACCAGCTGACAGACAACCCATGAATGTTGTTATCCGCTCAGGTGATGATGTTGTGAGCATGCTGGTAGATGAAATTGGCGACGTTGTAGCCGTAGATGAGAACACCTTTGAGAAGCCGCCAGACACTTTGGACGGCATCGCAAGAAGTCTTATTCGCGGCGCATACAAACTCGAAAATAGATTACTGCTGAATTTAGACACCGATAAAACTATCAAGCTCTATGAGCAAGATTTAGGTACTGCTTGGCAGTGACCATAGGTTGGAGAATACTTAAATGACCAACAACACTGGTTCTGGAATGGGAATAAAAGCGCGCATGATGGTGGCTCCTGGGCTTCTCGCTCTGGCGCTCATCGCGATGGGCTATATGGGTATCACCGAAGAAAGCAGTGCCAGCCTTTATATCAGTATCATTGCAGCCTTAGCCGGAACGGCAGTCAGCTGGTATATGTCTGGTGGCGTATCTGCCCAAGTTAACCGTGTCGCCGAACATCTAGAAATCATCGGTGGCGGTGACCTTACCCAAACCTTAGGAATCGTTGGGAACGATGAGATTGGTCAAATGTCTCAGAGCATTGATCAGGTGACTCAAATGTTTCGCCGAACCATTCAATCTATTAACGAAAACTCAAGCTCCCTCAGCAACACTTCGTCAGCCCTAAACAGTGTTAGCGGCAAAATGACCCGACATGCAGAGGATACAGCTGAACGCGCAAACCTCGTATCCAGCGGTGCAGAGCAAGTTTCAAGCAATACTCACGTTGTTGCCACGGGTGTTGAGGAACTGTCCTCAAGTATTCGTGAGATTTCAAACAATGCAACCGAAGCAGCAAACGTAGCCACCGGAGCGGTTACAGCCGCAAGTGAAACAAACGCAACAGTTGCTAAGCTCGGTGAAAGTTCACAAGAAATTAGTAATGTTGTGCGCGTTATTACTTCGATTGCAGAGCAAACCAACCTACTTGCACTGAACGCAACCATTGAGGCAGCCCGTGCGGGTGAGTCCGGTAAGGGCTTTGCGGTTGTTGCAAACGAAGTTAAGGAACTTGCAAAAGAGACAGCGAAAGCAACCGAAGAGATTTCACAAAAAATTGAATCGATCCAAACTGAAACCGAAGGTGCGGTGACGGCTATCGGAGAAATCACGCAGGTTATTAACCGCATCGCTGACTTTCAAAACACCATTGCGAGTGCGGTTGAAGAGCAAACGGCCACAACAACCTCTCTTGGTATGAACGTTGACGAAGCTGCCCGTGGCAGTGGTGATATTGCTCAAAACATTCAAAGTGTGGCCGAAGTTGCCCGTGGTACCACCGAAGGTGCAAACGAGCTCAGCTCAACCGCCACGGACCTTTCGTCCATGTCGAGTTCGCTTCAAGGCATTGTTTCTCAATTTCGTTTCTAAGGGTGTTTTCGGTTTATCGTCTTGAAAGGACGCATTAGCACTTAGTTATGCAGAAGATTCGAATCCTCATAGTTGACGACGCCGTCGTTGTACGAAGGATGCTCACAGACATCCTGGATTCAGATCCTGATCTCGAGGTGGTGGGTACCGCTGCGAACGGTAAGATTGCGCTCAATAAACTCCCCCAGGTCAAACCCGATGTCATGATTCTCGATCTGGATATGCCCGAGATGAATGGCCTGGAAACCCTGGCTGCAGTTCGTAAAATCAACAGCACCCTGCCCATCATTGCATTCAGCACCATGACTGAACGAGGTGCATCGAAGACTCTCGAAGCATTATCAAGAGGCGCCACAGACTACGTGACCAAGCCCTCCACCATGCGCGGCGCACGATCCGCGGTGGATACAATTCGCGAAGAACTTGTACCGAAAGTGAAAGCCTTCGGGCGCCGTCGCAGAGGCCCGGCTCAGCCTATGGCCAGGCCCACACATCATCGTCCCGTGGTTCCACGGCCTGTGGTTCCTGCGAAGCGTCCCGTAGCCCCGCGCCCAGTGACCAATCGTGGTGTAGGTGCAAGTAGGGGCGGCACGCAGAAGTATTCAGTCCTTGCTATTGGAACCTCCACCGGTGGTCCAAACGCACTGGCAGATTTACTTCCTAGATTACCTCCGAATTTTCCGGTGCCAATTGTAATTGTTCAACACATGCCTCCGATCTTTACGAGAATCCTCGCAGAACGGCTTACAACAGCCAGTCATCTGAAGGTTGTCGAAGGGTCAATGGGCGCTGTTTTGCAACCTGGGACGGCTTATATCGCTCCTGGGGACTTCCACATGACCATTGCACGGGGCTCGCAAACCACCGTGGTAACGAAGACAAATCAGAACCCACCTGAACACTCATGCAGGCCTGCGGTAGATGTCCTCTTTCGTTCAGTAGCGGAAGTGTATAAAGATAAAGTATTGGCAGTTGTTTTGACCGGCATGGGCCGGGACGGTGCACTTGGATGCGCCAAGATCAAACAGTCCGGGGGGGGAATCCTGGCACAAGACGAAGCAAGTTCAGTTGTTTGGGGTATGCCTGGATTGGTAGCCAAGCAGGGACTCGCAGAAAAAGTATTAAATTTAGAAGGCCTGGCAGAGGAGATCACCAGGCGAATTTGTGGTACGTAAAAAATAGGGTAGCATAGAGGACCATGATAGGTTTGGTCCTGGAGCATTAGTAAGTATGGCGTTACAGCAATCAGATTTTGATTTTGTTCAAAAGCTTGTTCAGCAAAAAGCTGCCATCGTTTTAGACAACGGTAAGCAGTATTTTGTCGAGAGCAGACTGACTCCCCTCGCTCAAAATACTGGACACGACTCAATTGAAAAACTCATTCAGGCTTTAAAACAAAATCCGCACAATAGCCGAATGGTTGAACAGGTGGTTGAAGCAATCACCATTCATGAAACCAGCTTCTTTCGAGACATTCACCCTTTTAAGTGCATGAAGGAAGTTGTCATGCCTGCACTGCTTGAAAAGCGTGCAAGCCAACACTCGCTCAATTTATGGTGCGCAGCATGCTCCAGTGGCCAAGAGCCTTATACGGTTACCATGCTCATGCGCGAAAATTTTCCACAGCTTCAAAGTTGGAATGTGCGATTCATCGCAACCGACATTTCAAACCAAATTCTGAACCGTGCGCGGGAAGGAAGATTTAGCCAACTTGAAGTAAACCGTGGTCTCCCTGCTCCACTGCTTTTGAAGCACTTTGAGAAGCAAGGCCTCGAGTGGCAAATCAAACCACAATTACGAAGCTCCATTGAATTTAGAAAATTGAATCTCATCGATAATTGGCCACCCATGCCAAAGATGGACGTTGTCTTTCTGCGGAATGTTTTGATCTATTTCGATGTAGAAACAAAAAGAAGAATTCTTGGGGAAGTTCGTAAGCTGCTCAACCCAGATGGTTTCCTCTTTCTGGGGGCGGCGGAAATGCCAATGAGTATCGATAACGCATTCGAACGGATCGATTATCCTCGATCTGGATGCTATAAACTGCGTCAAACATAAGGGAAGAGAATGTCCACTACGGAAGAAAATATTCTCCAGGTCACACCCAACATCTTTTCGACCATTCTGGATCTCGAGGTACAACCGAATCCAGGTGCATTGGAGTTGGAAGCCGGCACAAAGTACGTAACCGCCAGCGTTCAAATCAGTGGGTCGTGGAACGGGATCGTGACACTGAGTATTCCAGAAACGCTTGCCCGTAAAACGGCCGCTTTGATGTTTGAGGTTGCTCCAGATGAAGCAACCGATGAAGATATCGAAGATGCTATGGGTGAATTGGCAAATATGACAGGCGGTAGCTTCAAGTCCCTACTCGAGGGAACCTGCGAGCTCGGACTGCCCGTTGTAACCATAGGTGTTGATTATTCGGTACGATTTCCGGGTTCGGTCATCGATTGTGAGACCGGATTTAATTGCGAAGGTGCCCCTTTTAAGGTCACAGTGCACGTTCGCGAGGCGGATGAAGAAATCTAACTGCTCGCTAGAGTTGTTTGCCGGTCTGGTACCGGTTAGTATTTGTGTGCAGGGGCGCGGTCTTTCGGGGAGCGAACGTGAAGATTCTGGTAGTTGATGACAGTAAAGCCATGCGAATGATTGTGAAGCGCACAATCCGTAAGGCGGGGTTTACGGGTCATACATTCATTGAAGCGGGTAATGGGGCTGAGGCTTACCGAATGATTACCGGTGACGACACAGAAAAGCACCCTGACCTTGTAATGAGTGATTGGAACATGCCTCGAATGACCGGTATTGACTTGGCCGAGCGGCTGCAACGCGAAGAAGTCGTCATTCCCTTCGGG
>CAZZDT010000203.1:0-6458 GCA_964652435.1 uncultured Bdellovibrionales bacterium | reverse complement strand
TGAACTATCGCTCAAGCCCGGAATACGGGAGCGGTTCACCGGCCCAGAAGCTGTAGAATTTCAAGAGCAACTCGAATCATTCGATTCGCTTGTGGTCGGCACCGCCCACGAAAAATTCTTTCGAGCCCCGATGCTGGAACCAGCCGTAGATGAAACCGAAGGTGCAACCGCATTTGGTATTTCCTTTCGCTCACGAGGCGCCAAGAAAAATGGGCAAAGTATTTCTGGAAACGTATCACCAGAGGCTGTTGTTCAAGCGTGGGAACGCGGTGAAACAATGATCGGTTTAGAGGGAGGCGGCTTTGCACCTATCCCAGAGAACTGGCTTGCGGAACATGGGCGTGCACTCCAGGACCTGCTTGTCGCCTGCGATGACGGAAATAAACTTCCCAAAGCACTGCTGCCGGATCTCAGTAGAATCTACGAAGCCATGGACGAAGTTCCACCCATGGATTTCCAAGCCCTTAAAGTCTTGGTGGAAAATTTTGACGGTCTCCCCAGTGCAACCTTACCACCAGAGCTTCAAGCTACACTTCGCTCCTATCAAAGAACGGGCGTGAATTGGCTGTGTTTTCTACGGGACGCTGAACTCGGTGCTATGTTGGCCGACGATATGGGACTGGGAAAAACATTGCAGGCTCTCACATCGATTCGGGGAAAGACCCTGGTTGTAGCGCCCACCAGTGTTCTCTTTAATTGGAAAAACGAAATCGAGAAGTTTCGCCCCGGTCTTAAGGTCAGTCTCTATCACGGCCCAAAAAGAACGTTTGAAAAGGATGCTGACATAACGCTAACGTCCTATGCACTGCTTAGGATTGATATCGAAGAATTGGTACAAATTCATTTTGACACAATCATTTTGGACGAATCCCAGTTCATCAAAAACCCGAGCAGCCAGGTGGCTCAAGCCGCTTTCCGCCTCCAAGGAAAGTTTAAACTCACTCTCAGTGGTACCCCGGTGGAGAACCGGCTCAGCGAGCTTTGGAGCCAATTCAACTTTATCAATCCGGGACTTCTCGGCGGCCTCACGGACTTCAAGAAGCGCTACGCTAAACCACTGGAGCAAGGAGACGAAGTTGTTACAAGGCATCTCCAACAACGTATTCGTCCCTTTATTTTAAGACGACACAAGCGCGATGTAGCAAAAGAGCTTCCGCCGCGTACAGATACTGTTTTACATTGCGAACTCAGTGAAGAGGAGCGCGTCACCTACGATGCAATTCGTGCAGCCACTCAAGAAGAGCTTCTAGAAAAGCTACAAATGGGAGCAAGTGTCATGGAAGCACTTGAGGCCCTTTTAAGACTTCGACAAGCATCTTGTCATCAAGGACTCATTCCTGGGCGAGAAGCAAAATCATCGTCGAAGGTTTCATTGCTCATACGCACCCTCGTCCAAGCCTTGGAGAATCAGCACAAGTGCCTTGTCTTCTCACAATGGACAGGACTTCTGGATCTGGTTGAGCCAGAACTCTCAAGCCTAAACATTCAATTCTGTCGCCTCGATGGCTCTACTCGCAACCGGGAGGACGTCGTCGCAAGCTTTCAATCACACGATGGCCCATCCATTATGCTCCTTAGCCTCAAAGCAGGCGGTACAGGCTTAAACCTTACGGCTGCCGATCAAGTTTTTCTCTTGGACCCTTGGTGGAACCCGGCAGTAGAAGACCAAGCAGCAGATCGAGCACACCGCATTGGGCAAGAAAACCCAGTGCTGGTTCACCGTATGGTGGCTAAAGATACGGTTGAAGAGAAAATACTTGAATTGCAAGAAAAGAAACGCGCCCTGGCAGAAGCTGCCATTGGCGGTGCTGCCGCTGCCGCAAGCCTTAGCCGTGATGACCTTGTTTCTTTGCTAAGCTGATAAATCACCAGCCAGCGATGCCTCAAGATTATCAGCTGCAGAACGACGCATAGGAGCTTCGCTTCGCGCGGCCAAATCAAATGCCTCAGCCGGCAGCCCAATGAGACCGTCTTCCATCACTTTTAGGAGAGCATCGTAGCTCTGACTGCGCAACGCGCTCTTCATCAACTTCTTCTCATCATCAATAGAGCTCGTAAGGTACTTAGAAAACTCTTTAAGCTTTCCAACCACACGCAGTTCGGGCAACGTCTGTTCATAACCCTTCGCTACCCGATAGAAGAATTCGAAAACCTCTTCACCCGAAGGCGTAAACACATCTTGACCGGTTCGCAGATCCTGAATTTGTCGGAAGATCCAAGGATTACGAAGTACCGGGCGTCCTATCATGACACCGTCGCAACCAGTCATCTCCTCTAAGCGCAGAGCATCGGAAGCATACCAACAATCACCGTTGCCAATGACAGGAATATCGAGATTCTCTTTTAGGTGCTTCACAATTCGCCAGTCCGCTACTCCTTTGTAATGGTCCTTGCGACATCGTGGATGAACAACAATAAAATCTGCGCCCGCACGCTGGACAGTTTGCGCAATCATCACCACCTGGTCGGGGTTATCAAATCCCGCTCGAATTTTAGCCGATAGAATTCCCGCCACTTTTTCTCGCATGGAGGACAATACATCCTCTAGCAATACAGGATCCTTTAGCATGGCTGCACCCACACCACCCCGAACCGCTCGTCTGGTTGGGCAACCCATGTTGATATCGACCACATCAGCACCGGCTTCATCCAAAACTTGAGCTGCGCCGGCCATCCAATCTGACCCCTTGCCCATCAATTGCACACTCAGGGCAGAGTGCTTGCTCTTGACCACCTGTTTTCGCAGGTGCTCCGGGCGAATCACTTCCGAAGAAATACGGATAAATTCTGTGCACACCACTCCGACTCCGCCCAACTTGGAGATTTCATCTCTCAAGATGGGAGTCGTAACCCCTTCCATGGGGGCAAACATCGTCGGAATGGAAAACGGGAACGCAGACGGAGACGTTGCCTGGCTTAAAGCGGCAACCACGGTATCAACCCTGTGACTTCAGATGCGAAACAATACCATCATTGATGGTATGAAAATTAGGGGTAATCAAAGCAACGATGAATTTTTCCAACTGTGGCTTCACTGTACCCGCCAACAAGCGAGGCACACCGGGAACAGCTTTCATATTTAGATTGAGGTCACCGGTGATGGTAAGGCCGGTGGACTGCTCACCTTGAACCTTGAAATAGTTCTTTCCACTGCAGCTTACGGCTTCACGCATAAAAAAGGTTTCAATTCGCCACTCACAGGTCCAATCATTCATGTTCCAGCGTGCATAATCGATCCATTTAAGCATGTCGGGCTTCACGAACGCCTGAGCTACTTTGGGGATATTGGCTTCCGCGTACCAATGATTCTCAAGGGTTACGATACCTGATTCGGGCTCCTCACGACTGACGGTCTCAATCTTTGAGATATTTGGAAGATACTGAACCAATGAGTTCAACTCGTCGCGATAAGCGGTGAAAACTTCTTCGCGAGCATATGGAATCGTTGATGGAACATTGATTTGCATTTGAAAACCCTTTCATGATGCCAACTCACCGGAATTTCCCCGGCGTTTTCGCAGCAAGCTATGGCGGACGATGCGCTGGCTGTCAATCACTATAGTGCTGACAACCGCTTGGAAAAAGGTCGATTTCTACGATTCCAACACTCCCAACTCGATCCAATAGATACCTCTGCGATCTCATCCCCAACTCGATTGAAAAAGACCTGTAAATTTAAAGCGATAGCCGTTGCCGACATCACCTGCTCTGAGGTAAGCCGGTTGCTAACCGCGGCGCTGCTAAAAGCAAAAGCCAACTGAACAACTGTCACTCAAAGAGGCCACCATGGGTTACACTGAAAACGATAAGCTCTGTATCAACACAATTCGTACACTATCGATCGATGCGATTCAGCGTGCCAACTCAGGACACCCAGGTTTACCACTTGGGGCTGCCCCCATGGCTTACGTGCTCTGGCAGAATTTCCTCAAGCATAACCCGAAAGATCCCAAGTGGGCCGACCGTGACCGCTTTGTTCTTTCTGCTGGACACGGCAGCATGCTGCTTTACTCTTTGCTACACCTAACCGGATACGACCTATCCATGGACGATATTAAGAACTTTCGTCAGTGGGGAAGTAAAACTGCTGGTCACCCCGAATCCTTCGTCACCCCAGGTGTAGAATGTACAACCGGCCCACTGGGGCAAGGCTGCGCCAATGGCGTCGGGATGGCAATGGCTGAGCGGACGATGGCTCACCAATACAACCGTCCAGGCTACGACATCATCGACCACCATACCTACGTTCTTTGCGGCGACGGTGACCTCATGGAAGGTATCAGCGCCGAGGCAGCGTCTCTGGCTGGGCACTTAGGACTTGGCAAGTTGATCATGCTTTATGATTCCAACGATATCTCTCTCGATGGTCCTACCTCATTGGCATTTACCGAAAATGTCGCCCAACGCTACGAGAGCTACGGGTGGCAAGTCATCCGCGTCGAAGACGGCGATAACGACCTTGACGGTTTACATGCTGCCATTGAAGCGGCCAAAGCCGACACCGCCCGACCTACACTTATCGAAGTGAAAACAACCATCGGTTTCGGTAGCCCCAACAAAGCTGGCAGCAGTTCTTCCCATGGCTCACCTCTTGGTGATGATGAGATTACGCTAACGAAAAAAGCGCTCAATTGGCCATCCGAGGAATCTTTCCACGTGCCAAACGACGCGGCTGCGAAATTCTCTGAGGGAACAGAAGCCGGCGCTGCTAAGCAAGCAACCTGGCAAGCAACCTTTGACAAGTGGGCAGCTGAATTCCCTGAGCTCAAGAAGACCTGGGATACGGCCCAAGCCGGTGAATTGCCCGAAGGATGGGATACCAATCTGCCAAGCTGGGAAGCCGGTGAGAAGCCAGCAACCCGTGCCAGCAGTGGTAAAATCCTGAATCACTTGGCTCAGCAAATCCCATTCTTTCTTGGTGGCGATGCTGACCTATCCTGCTCAACCAAAACCGCTTTGGGTGGTGACGACTCGTTCAACGGACAAACAGGTGCTGGGCGCAACATTCACTACGGTGTGCGTGAGCACGCTATGGGTGCCATCGCCAACGGAATGGCTTACCACGGTGGCGTTAGAAGCTACACCGCTACCTTCTTCTGCTTTTTGGATTATATGAAGCCGGCGGTTCGACTGGCTGCCCTAAACAACTTGCCGACCATTTCTATCTTTACTCACGACTCCATTGGCTTGGGTGAAGATGGTCCAACCCACCAACCGGTTGAACACTTGGCATCGCTTCGCTGCATCCCAAATGTTGTGACGCTTCGTCCATGCGACGCGGCAGAAACGGCTGAGTCCTGGAAAATTGCTCTGGAGCGAAATGATGGACCAAGCGCATTGGTTCTGAGCCGACAAGGCCTTCCAGAACTTGACCGCTCAGGTCCTTGCGCTTCAGCCACAGGTGCCCGCCATGGTGCTTATGTGCTTTCAGACTGCGAAGGTACGCCAGACGCAATCATCATCGCCTCTGGTTCTGAAGTCACACTGGCTTTGCAAGCTCAAGAAACACTCAGCGGTGAAGGTAAGAAGATTCGCGTTGTATCCATGCCTTGCTGGGAACTGTTTAGAGCAGAATCTGCGGAATATAAAGAGTCTGTTTTACCGAAAGCCGTCAAAGCCCGTCTCGCAGTAGAAGCTGGCTCAACCTTTGGCTGGGAACGCTGGGTTGGTGATGAAGGCGATATCGTCGGCGTTGACCGCTTTGGAACTTCTGCACCGGCTGCTAAGATTTTCGAAGCATACGGATTTACCGTAGACAACGTTGTATCAAAGGTGAAAGCGCTCCTCTAGAATGGTTAAAAGTGTTGGCATTGTTGGGCTTGGCCTCATTGGTGGCTCGCTGGCGGAAGCTATTCGAAGCTTTCTGCCCGAGGCGCATCTTGTGGGTGCCGATAACAACCCCGCCACACTCCAAGAAGCGCAAGCCGCTGGTCTTTTTGAGAGCCTCAGCGAATCGCCAAACGAATCGTGGCGTCATCTCGATTTGGTTATCGTGTCGGTACCCCTCGGTGTGTTTGAAAATGTACTCACTCAGGTCAAAACCTGTATTGGGCCAGACACTCTGATTACCGATGTGATCGGTGTGAAGACCCCCGTTGTCCAACAAGCCCAAACAATTTTGAATGAGTCGAACCAATTCGTAGGTTCCCATCCTATGGCCGGCGGAATCGTGCCTGGGTTCGCCCATAGAAAAGCTGAACTGTTTAAAGGTTTCCCCGTAGCTGTTTGTGGAACCACCGATGAAGCGCCTGCACAAAAAGTCTTTTCATTTTGGCAGTCATTAGGAGCAGATCCTTTGTATATGACTGCGGATGAACATGACCGGGTTGTGGCGTTTACATCCCACCTACCATACTTGAGTTCTGTTGTGCTTCGCGACTTTGCGGAAAACGATTCAACGACCCAAGGACTCAGAGGACCAGGATTTCAGCGAGCAACGCGGTACGCAGCATTTCTTC
>CAZZDT010000202.1:0-6461 GCA_964652435.1 uncultured Bdellovibrionales bacterium | reverse complement strand
CATTATGTAGGATTCCCTCATACACAGGCCTTTTTCGTCAAGTTCGAAATCACGAACCTTGTAAGTTAATTTCGTTCTGAAGCCCGAACTTGTACATATCCGATCGATTTTGATGATTTGGGCCCCAAATTTCCTAAGATCCTGAATTTATTTAGATTTTACTATATTGGATGGATTTTCTTCACTTTGGCACACCCCGTGCAATCCCTATAAGCAAGCGCGCAGCTGAGAAACGAATCGTGAGTCCCCCCGGGCATTACGCATGACCTTCCCAAGCACGCTTACTGACGGACGGAGAGTCCTCGGGAGTTCAATTTCGGTTTCAATGGGCACTGCCGGATGGTCTGGCAGGAAACCTTAAGAGAGCAGATGATACATAGCTTGAAGGCCAATTGTGGTTTGAGAGCTTAGCGCGTACCCGCATGTAGCATTGTTTCCCGGAGACTCCTTCCGTCAATCAAATCGAGTTTCCCCCCAGCGCACCAAGCAGTCTCCCGAGTGAATTTTATTCATACCCCCAAATAAACGTTGGATTGGTTGGTGCGTTGATTCTCGCTTTTTATTCAATCCCTGAAATCTCTGAAGCAAATGGACCAAGACTCTGGTCAGCAGCATCTGTGTATGGTAGCTGCCTCTCTGCTTTAGTGGTTTTGGCTTCATTATAAGAGCACCTTATGGTTGAAAGTTGGTACCAACTAGGGATAAACAACAAGTTCTTACGGAGCTTCAAACTCAAGCGGTAATTCAAGCCGGGAGGTAAATGCAGTGTCAAAGGTCGTGCACTTATCGAATGATGCCCACGCGCTAGCGAAGGTTTATTGCAAATCTCGTGGTCTCAAAATGAGCGACTGGGTAGGGTCTCTGATCATTGATGCTATTTCAGCACAAGAAGAGCCCAAGCAGCCAGAACAACCACAAGATGTGAGCTTACCGCGCAAGAAGCAGCTTCCACGTATGGACGATTCGGTTCAGTCTACAGCTGATGGTGTGCCTGTTTACGCACAGCCTCCGTTCTGGGCTAAGTCCAAGACTCCGGCAGAGCCAGAGGAAGGAACTGTGGAAGCAGCTCCTGAAAGTGTTGAACAGCAGCCTCTTGAGGAAGCAGCACCTTCAGGCCTGGTGGAGCCAAAGCCGTTCATCTAGTTCGGTAGAGCTTACTAACTGGTCATTTAAATAACGAACAAACGATTGCAGAGCGTTTTCTCATTTTAGGAATATGCCTTGCTACCGTATCAGGCTACGAGTGCCGCCTTGGTGGAATTGGTAGACACAACGGACTTAAAATCCGTCGGACTTGATCGTCCGTCCCGGTTCGACTCCGGGAGGCGGCACCAAGCCTGAACCTATCTTTGATTATCCCACACCGATTTTGGATTCAGACCATTGCTAGCTTCGCTTGATTTGGCGATGCTCCGCGATTCGATCCATTGCTTTGCTGAAATTATCATTGCTGCTTTTAAGGCTTTCAAAAGCTGAGCGTTCCAGTCGAACTGCACGAACTGCGCTGTCGCAAAGAACTGTCGCATTTCGAGGCTGATTTGAAACAAGAGCAGTCTCACCAAAGAAATCACCGGGTCCAAGACGGGCTACTTCCTTACCGGAGCGCAAAAACTTTTTACCTACCACCACTCGGACGTCACCCTCGAGAATAATAAAAAAACAATCTCCCTGATCACCTTCTTTGATGATGGTTTCTCCCTCGTGATAACCCATGAGTTTGATGGCGCCGAAGATGAGTTCAACTTCATTTTCTTCAAGGGCATTCATGAAATAGACTTGGCGGACCATTCGCATGATGACTTGACGAGTTGTTTCAGAGATTACGACTTCTCGCATATCCTGGTTCCCCGGAAGCAAAATTGATTGTTTCCGTTATGATAGCGGATTCTCTTAGGTCGGAGCCAGAACCAGACGCAAAACAGATTATTTGTCTTCTTGATCTTGTTCGTCTTCGATCGACTTGAGCCGCTCAAAAGCTCCGGTCCAGAGCTCATCGCTGTCCGCGTATCGGCTTGGGCGACCGCGTTTTTTGCCCATGGATTTGGGCTTAGGTTGCCCAGGATTGCGCATGCCAATGCCAACCACGAATTTACCGTCCTGCTGTTTTCCCCGAGCTTGATGGGTGGAATTGACAAGGTCACGGCCATGTTTGGGGTCGCGGCAGAAAAGATCTCTTGTATTTCTAGCACTTAGATCCTTACTGACAACCTTGTCACGACGCATGTTTGGGTGAGAAACGCCGGGACGGTTGTCCACCACGCCATCTGGATCTCGACCCACTCGGCTATTCATTGCCGAGGGTTGTAAGATGCTATGTGCGAAGGCGTGACTCATAATTGTGCTCGTTTTAAACCAGAATTCATCTTTGGTTACTTTTAGTATCGGCCCAAGATTCCAAGAGTTTCTTAAAAATATAGGCTTTTCTTTGCTTGGAGAGGGGGAGCTTGGTCTTGAGTGTTGGCCCACCATGGCATAGCGTGTGCCATATCAAGTGATTTTAGGTACTTAGGGACTATTCAATGGCTTTTTCTGAAGCGAAACTTTCCCGTGAAGCAGCACCTTTGGCTGTTGCAAGCACCGTTTATGCGGCTTTTGAGCGTTATCAGGAGGACTTTACCAAAATCACATTGCGCGCACGGGAGCGGTTTGAAACTCGCGACTACCGAGGCGCCGATCAGGATGCTACCGAGCGGTTGGAGCTGTATGACAATCGCGCGGGCCGGGTTGCGGCGGATTTGGCAGGACTCTTAGGCGATGAGTATACGAACAATTCTCTTTGGGTGGATGCCAAGGAGAGTTATTGCGAGCTGATCGAGATTCGTTACGACGTTGAGCTGGCCATGACTTTTTATAATTCCGTAACCCGTCGGGTGCACGGAACCATTGGCTTGGATGCGGGAATTGAGTTTTACGATTCGGATTTTGAGATCAACAGTGCAATGCCGGAGTTGCCATCCCACCTCTCGTATCCATGGGCCGACTTTAGTGAGAACCTGGTTTCCGCTTTGTTGGGGTTTTGTAGTTTTCAGACGCCGTTTGCAGATATGTCCAAGATTTGCGCCGACGTATCTCGAATGGTGGATGCGCGCTTAGAAGAAGTTGGTTTAAAGGGCTACATCCGCTCTTTAGATGTTCTTACCGCTGTTTTTTATCGAGATGGTGGCGCGTACGTCATTGGACGATTGAGTGCGGAAGATGAAGCATTGCCTTTGGTGTTCTGTCTACGGAATCGAGAAAATGGAATCGAGCTTGATGCAGTTTTGCTGGATGAAGACTCAGTAAGTATTCTCTTTAGTTTTGCTCACTCGTATTTCTTTGTGAATGCCAGGCATCATCGAAAAATGATCGAGTTTCTTAGCACCATTATGCCGCTGAAGCGTATCGATGAGCTTTATGCATCTATTGGTCATTACAAACACGCAAAGACAGAGCTGCATCGCAATTTGAGATGGCACATGGCTCGTTCAAGCGACAGGTTTGAGTTTACCAAAGGTAAGAAGGGCATGGTGATGGTTGTTTTCACTTTGCCTTCATATGGTGTGGTCTTTAAAGTTATTCGTGACTCTTTCATGCCTCCGAAGAAGACCGACCGTCAAAGAGTACTTGATTGTTACGAGCTTGTTTTTAAGCATGATAAAGTAGGGCGTCTCGTTGATGCTCAGGAATTTGTCGCTCTGGAGTTTCGAAAAGACCGGTTCGATCCAGAAGTTCTCAAGGAGTTGATTGAGACCGCTGCCGATACTGTTCGTGTTGAAGGTGAGAGCGTCTTTATTAAGCATCTTTATACCGAGCGACGGGTGACCCCTTTAGACGTTTATGTCAACACAGCTGATGATGAATCGGCTCGTCTGGCGATTATGGATTACGGGTTGGCTTTAAAAGAGTTGGCGGCGGCCAACCTTTTTCCTGGTGATTTGTTTTTGAAGAACTTTGGTGTCACCCGACATGGTCGCGTGGTCTTTTACGATTACGATGAACTCTGCGTATTGGATGACTGTAATTTTCGAGTGATGCCGCAGCCTCGTTATGACTTTGAGGAGATGGAGTCAGAAACCTGGTTCGCTGTGGCTGAGAACGATGTTTTTCCACAAGAGTTCAAATCGTTTGTTGGGATACCGGGTAGCTGCATGAAAGAATTTGAATCGATTCATGGGGATATCTTCACCCCTCATTTTTGGCGAGATATGCAAGAAGTTCATGCTCGAGGAGAGTTCATCGAAGTTTTTCCGTATCAAAAAGAGCGAAAACGAAAATATTAACTCTTCTGTTTGGGTTGGCTGCTTAGCCAATTTCTCCAAGCTTCCCCAATACCCCAGTATCCAACTGCGTGCTCAACAAAGAAAACTTCTTCCTTTTGGGGCTGGCTTCCCGACGAAAGTAGCCCGTGCATCACCTGGCTGACTTGAAGTTGCATTTCGGGGCCTTCAATTTCATCCAAGGCTGCTTGCATGAGGTTTTTAGGCAGTGACCGGTCCCCATTAAAGAATTGTGTCTCTTCCTTCGTTTGAGAGACATCGATTTCATACTCGGCAACGATGCGTAAAATATCATCTTGAGACAGATCTTGGGCCACCGCTATCTCACTAAGTAAGCGCATTTGGTTGTCGCTGATTTCCTTTTTTACAATATTGGCCATGGCCAGAATTCGCATCACCGCGTAGGCTGAGTTGGTTCCGTATTTGCGCATTGTTCTCTCCATCTTCAGGTCGGGTATAATTTAGCCTTTAGTTCTTGGCGTTCGGTTTCTATTCGAGCCTTGTGCTCTTCGAGAAATTGTTCCAGCAGTTTAGGGTCCTCAATTTGCTCGAGTATTGATTTTAAATCTTGAAGGTAGTTCTTGTGGTCTCCTGGCTGACGGCGTGGAATATCTGCCCGGAATGCTTCACTCTTCAAAAGATTTTTACGAATCCAGCCCAAGAGGTGTAAGCCGGTGCAGGGTTGGAGACCAAACGTAAGATGGAGTGAAGGCGTAGCCTGGGTGCTGGCCCGGTGCCAAAATCCTCGCGGCAGATAAAGGATGTCGCCGCTCTTAAGGAGGCTTTGCCATAGAATCTCTTCGGGTGGTTCGGTCATATGCTCTGGCAAGACCAGGGGATGCTTCAAGGAGGCAGCTCGAACTTCCCAGTTCTTCTCACCCGCAATTTGAAACACCAGGACATCGTGGTGATCGATGTGTAAATCAAAACTATTCGAATGGGGGCCACTGAGATAAGCATTGACGGTGACCGATTCCTCAAAAAATTGCCCCAGTCCTTCCGTGCAATCCCATATACTGCGATCAAGCTGCTCGAGATGTGTGACCAATACGGCTGAACCCTGGCTTAAGTGATGGGTTATTTTTTGAATGTCCGGTTTGATTGAATGGGTTGCTTGACCAGGCACTCCATAGAGTTCCGGTGGCAGGCGTTGTCCCGCATGGATGACCGAAATGCTTTGAAGAGCGAGCTCTGTACTTGCCAGAATATCAAGAAGCCGGTCTTCGCTGAGGATGTGTTCAAATCGCCCAGATTCTCCTTGAAAGTGTCTCCACGTTTGACCGAAATCTTTTTGCAGAAACTCTTTCAAGGAGTCGGGTTCGATTAGTTTTTCAAGGTCTATCAATTAGCCGCCCATTTTACGGATGACGGACATAGCTGTGTCATGCAGTGACTTACTGATGTTGCTCATGGTTTGCAGGGTTTGTTGCTGCTTTTGAAGCATATTTTGTAAGTCCACGTTTGCCAGCTGTGCATCATCTCCAACTGAGTTCAGCTGATCTTCCACTTGTTTGATGTAGTCGTCAAGTTGCCCTTTGTTGAACAGAGCTCCGTCCAACTGAGTGGCACCTTGGTTGTTTGATGCAACAATGATGTCGGCATTTTCACCTGCAGCTGCACCACCAGTAGACTTGGTAGATAGAGATGCGATTCCATTTTGAAAGAGGCTGGTGAGTTCACCTTCTTGGGCAATGCCGTCGCTGTTTGCATCTTGCCAGATTTGGAGATTCTTAAAGTCTTCGTCGTTGAAGTCCACGACGCCGTCGTTGTTGGTGTCGAGCAAGGCAAGGTCCGCGTAGCCGTCAGCTACGTCACGGCCGGTGACGTTTTTGTCGCCAAAAAGATCTGTTCCTTGAATGTTGCCATCACCGTTGCGGTCAAAAACAACAATACCTTCTGTGGGTCCAAACCATTCGGTGAACATGGTATCAACCTGACGCTCCTGAGTTCCTTGAAAAAGAATACCCGCGCTGGATTGAGTAATATTGGCATCTGCCGCGA
This sequence comes from uncultured Bdellovibrionales bacterium, assembly GCA_964652435.1. Lineage (GTDB taxonomy): Bacteria > Myxococcota > XYA12-FULL-58-9 > XYA12-FULL-58-9 > JABJBS01 > JABJBS01. The sequence goes on along the minus strand of CAZZDT010000202.1, from coordinate 204 downwards.
TGTTGCCACCTTGCACAGAGCTCCATGAACCATTGACGTCTTGTGATTCGGTGGTGCTACCTAGGTTAAAAACACCATTGGCTGCGTCGATGGTAGAGATTTGTCCGTCACCATCGAGGTCAATGGCCAGTGGATCCCAACGGTTGCCACTTGTGATTTGCCAGTCGCCAGCAAATTCACCGGTCTTGAACATCGCATCGGCAG
>CAZZDT010000201.1:0-6493 GCA_964652435.1 uncultured Bdellovibrionales bacterium | reverse complement strand
CGTTGGGTTGTCGTAACGATGCGGGAAATCAAAAGGCCAACTGTGCGCCCAACCAGCAGCGATCGGCTTGTTTTGAAGTAAAAGGCCGTCTCCCAAAATCAATTCGTGTTCACGCATTTTACGATGCACATGAGTCGGGATGTTTGCTCCGGGAGCGATTCGCAATCGATACACACCGTAATCTCGGCCTTCGGCGATGATATCCACCCGACCAAAATCTTTGTGCTCTACCTCTGGCGAATATTCCGATGCCTCACGGTATATCTTTACAGAAGGCGTTGCCGTATCACCCAATGCAGCAGGCTTGACCAGCTCAAGGGTCACCGCATCCACACTGCATCGACGTCCATCATCGGTGGGCTCCGCCAACACATACGCACAAATGGTTTCAGCGGCCTCTTCAAGTAATCTAAACCGACAGGCTTTCAGCAAAAATTTAATCTCACCGCAAAGTCGTGCGTAATCAATGGAAGCGTCCAGCGAACCCGTGCGACCCGCTTTGCGGGTATCAAGGTGCAAGCTAAGGTCCAGCTCAACCCACTGCTCCTTTTCTCGCTCGGCAGGATAAATGCCAACAATGCATTCCGCTCGAAATCCGCGAAGTCGTACTGAATCGAGTGGTCGTGTCATTGTGTATTTCTACCTCCATCAACCGCGAGACTCTGCCCGGTCACATAAGAACCTTCACCCACCAAATAACATACTGCCTTAGCGATATCATCTGGCGAGCCAACGCGCCCCATGGGGATATTCTTCAAAATCGCATCTTTGGATTCCGAAGAAAAGTTCGGAGGAAAAGCCACGGTTCCCGGCGCTACGCTGTTCACTCGAATATCGGGCGCAAGTTCCAAGGCCAACACTCTAGTCAACATGTCTAAGCCGGCTTTGGATGCAAAGTAATGTGCATACTTTGTATCCGGCCAATCCAATCCACTGTCGGTTATATTGATAATGGATGCGTGCTCCGATGCCTGCAGCAAAGGCAAAAGCCCCTGCGCAATAAAGAAGGGAGCTTCTAGATTGAGACCCAACATACGGTCCCAAGCGTCATAACTCACATCTGAAAAATCGAGGGACTCATAAATGGCTGCGTTATTGACGAGAACGTCCAACACACCCGTATGCTCTCGAACCTGCTCTATCCATGCATCTCGAGAATCTCTTGCACCCAGATTGCCACCGAGTACTTTTACCTCTCGGCCCATATCGCGGCATTCCCGGGCAACTTCCTCAAGCTGGCTCACCGAGCGATTTGCATGGAGAATAAGATCGAAGCCAGCTTCGGCGAGGCGTAGCGCAATGGCTCGCCCCACCCGAATTCCGGCTCCTGTCACTAGTGCGTGGGGCATAAAATTTACTCAGCCCAAAGCTCAGCCATCCAGGCTTCGACATCATCAGCATCAGCAGGTACGTTCGAAAGCACTTTGTGCCCTTTCGCCGTCACCAAAACATCATCTTCAATACGAATGCCAATACCGCGGTACTTCTTTGGTACAGTCAGGTCATCCAATTGAAAATACAAACCTGGCTCAATGGTCAAAACCATTCCGGGCAAGAGAGGACCATGACGGTAAACTTCATTGCGCGCATGGGCACAGTCATGAACATCCATTCCCAGCATGTGGCTGGTTCCGTGTAATGTGTAGCGCTTGTAGAATTGATTTTCTGGCAAGAGCGCTTCTTCGACCGAGCATGGCAAAAGACCAAGCTTGCCAAGCCCTTCAGCCAAAACCTTCATCGCCGCGCGATGAGGCTCAAGAAAATCATTACCTGGCTTAACGGCTTCAATGGCCGCAATCTGAGCGGCGCGCACCAAATCATAAATTTCACGCTGCGGCTTGGTAAATTTACCACTGGCAGGAATGGTTCGGGTAATGTCCGCGGTGTAGAGTTCTTCAAGTTCAATACCCGCATCCAAGAGAACGAGATCGTTCTTCTTGATGGCTCCGTCATTACGTCCCCAGTGCAAAATACAAGCGTTGGCACCGGATGCCGCAATGACGTTGTAACCAACATCATTTCCTTCAATACGAGCACGCATGTTGAATACGCTTTCCACTTCTCGCTCGTTCTTGGCCGTCTTTAAGCAACGTGCAACATCGTCAAAACCACGGCGGGTTACCTTGCAGGCCTTCTTCAAAATTGCGACTTCGCCAGCATCCTTGCAGAGTCGCATCTCAGAGATGAATTGAGCCAGCTCGATATCTTTCTTGGCTTGATTCGGTAAGAGCTTTTCTACCTGCGCATCAACACCACGCATGAGAACAAAGTTCTTCTTGTTCTTCTTGATGGTCTTCAGCAGGTCGGGCAATTTTCCAATATCTTCGCATCGGTCAATTCCGTACTTGTGCTGACTTTCAGGCACACCGAGTCGAGGTCCAACCCAAAGTTCACCCTTATGACGATCCATAAAAAATGTGGGTTCTGAACGACCCGGATTCGGCTCTACAAAGAGTACATGCTCATGGCCGCCCTTTTTCGGAATCAAAACCAAAACACAATCCGCTTCGTCGTTACCGGTGAGGTAGTAAAAGGATGTGTCGGGTCGAAATCGATAATTGGTGTCGTTCGCGCGAACTTTTTCATGACCGGTGGGGACGATAACAAATTGTCCCTTAAATGCCGCCGAAACCCGCTGGCGACGTTCTTTGTGAGCTGCGGCCGCCTTGATGGTTTTTGGCAGGACCTGCTTAGGCTCTTTCCAGCCCTGAAGCATAAAGTTCACAAATTTAGGTGGATTCGGCTGGTCGTGTGAGGCCGATCCCTTTGCTGGCGCCTTCTTTTTAGAAGTTGTCTTTTTTACTGATTTTTTTCCGGTAGTCGTCTTCATTGTAGCCTCATCTCGTTCGCTTCTAACTAGGTTGCGACAGTACTTAAATTCAAGGCCATAAGCCCTAAACCCCGGCCCTTGGTATCAACTGCTCCAAGGGGTCGCAACCTCAGAAATAGCCTTCGTGGGCCAGGAATTGGCCAATCGCCAAAGCTTCGAACCAAGAATGTTCGCCCGTGAGATAAAATCGGGGAAACTGCTTTGAATTCAACTACCTAAAAGCGTAAAACAGGGAGTATGCTCTACCAAGCCATCATCATGCTCAGTGTTTTGAGTACAACCATTCCTTCCATGGACGATGTGCATTTATATATGCAACGGGGCCAGGACGATAATGCCCTAGAGATACTCCAAGAACGGATCGCCCAAGATCCTAAAGATATCGATTCGCTCCTAACCCTCGCCCTCTTGGAAATGGAAAACGAGAATTACGCGGCCGCGGCCAAGCACTTCGAAAAGATTCTTGCCCTAGACCCTTACGATGACGATTCAAGAATAGAATTGGCCGAAGCCTACTGGCGCATGAATGTGCCTGAAAAGGCAAAAGAACAACTTGCTCATATTTTAAATCGTCACCCCGAATGGCCCCGTGCACTGGAGTTGAAAGCCAGCTTCGATCAAGGCGCAGCTCTTGCTGGACCTCCTTCACTCTGGAGTCCACTGGTACGCGGAGACCTCAGTTTTGGATTTGATAGCAATCCACGGTTAGACAACACACTCAGTTCCACACTCTTAGGACGGTTGACCTCAACCGATTCCAGCTTCACCAGTGCTGTATCCATAGCTGCCGGTATTCAGAACCTTGGGCGTACACAACCATTTACCTTGGTAGCTCATCTTAGCACCCAACAAAGCCTTGGCGAATTTAGTAGATTCAAAGCAATGATGCCCACCAGCCTTGGCCTTACAACTGCGGGCAGAATGTATTTAGGCCCCATTCTTTCAGAACTTCATGTGCACTACGAAGAGCTCTTTACCGATGTGTTCTCGCAACATTATCACCGGCAAGTTCGCACAACTGCCTCAGGAAAATACAAACTCAATCGTAGCAACACTTTGCAATTATCCGTAGGCGCAGATGTTCGCCAAATCACTGAACAAGACACAGACGTAACCGCCAGAGCATCCATCCGGGATCACTTAACCATGGGTAGATTCTCTCTCTCAGTGGATGCACGGTTTCGCTACAACACGGGAAAGACCGACAACGTAGATGCCGCCACATTAGAAGTAGGCTTTCTAGAGACCAGCGCTCTACTCTACGCCGAGTACCAATTTAAGGCTCCTTTTACAGTCTTTAGCATGATCGACTTCTCAGTGCGTGATGTCCCAGACATCCTTGATGAAGCAACATTTTTTACGCAAACGGGAATCATTTGGAATTTAGATTTTTGTGACCTTCACAGTGAATATACCTACACTCGAAATCGTTCTAATGAAGAGCAGAGAAATTACAACCGCCACCAGTTCACGACCGGTGTGCGTTTTTGGTACGACTGATGACTACACTGGCAATGCTCATAACAGCTTTTTCGCTGGGTGCACCGGCGAGCGCTATTTCCGTCGATGGCCAAGTCACCTTCGAAGTTGATGGAATCGTAAATACCGTTGAGAAATTTGACGAAATCCCCGAACGGGCCATTGTCACCACCGGTCCCGATAGCTCAGTGAGTCTCCGTTTTAAGAGCGGTTCGATGGTTAGGCTGGCCAGCCTGACTCAAATAGAACTGGCTGAGCTGGTTCACGGGGCGACCGCAGGTAAACGTAAAGAGAAAATCAAAGTTCTTACTGGCAGACTGTGGGCCAGGATTATGAAACTCTTGGGCCAAGATTCACATTTTGAGATCATCACCAAACACGCCGCGGCGGGTGTTCGAGGAACGGCCTTTTGGGTCAGCACCGATTCTCAGGGGACCCAATTCACCATCGACCACGGACAAGTTGCAGTACAAAGCACAACAGGTGCGCAAAAAGTTCTCAATGGCGCGGGAGCCAGTGCTTCAATCGGCGATGACGGCAACGCAAGAACGTTGACGCTCAGTGCTCAAGCCATCGAGAATCTAAGACTCGAGGTGAACGGTTCCGCTTCAAGTATGATCCAAGATTTAAGAGATATGCGCAGCGGCGTCTGGTCCAAACAAAAGGCTCGTGCCGCAAGTCGCCGTGGTCTTAGACAACCCGATCAGCTTCAAGAGGGGCCAATGGCCAATCGACGTCCGGGAGACACCCGGCGAGGTAGCATCATACAAGACCGCGCCATCGTAAACGTCGACTTAGAAATTCCCTAAATCGATTCAATCAGATTTATCATCCCAGGTTTGGTCATAAATTTTCTCGTCCGGTCGCTCGATGGGTGGGCGGTTCATACCCAAATCTTGACCAAAACCACTTTGGTAAAACGTTACAGTCGCGCTGCCGGACTGCATTTTCTTTTGTATCCATCCCGAAACCAATGCCAATAAAGCAGGACGGGTGAAAGGAAACAAAAGCGAGAACCCCAAAACGTCAGTCAAAATCCCCGGCGTCAAAAGCAATGTACCACCGAGAAAAATAGCCAATCCATCCAAGAGTGCTTCCTGAGGCATCTGGCCCTGAGCCATGGCTGCATTGATTTTTTCGACGGTTCGCATTCCCTCGCGGCGAGCCAGATTGGCTCCTAGAATTCCCGTACCGATCACCAGAGCAATTGTCGGCATGGCACCCACCCGTTCTCCTACCTGAAGTAGAAGCCAAAGTTCTACCAGGGGTACCCCCACAAAGAGCATAAATAGTAACGAAAACATGTATTCTTCCTAGCGTGAGCGTGGGTATCACGCTGTCTTCCCTTTGCCAACGGTGCGCTTCAAGGTATGACTCACCCCCATCAGGAGATACCCATGACCACCTATGACTTAAAAGATGTAAAATTGCCAGTGCTCTCAGGAGCACCGCTCACCTTCACCACCAAGCTCATAGAATTCAAAGCGACTGGAAATCTACTGGGACCTAAACTCATCAAAGATGCCGGTATCTTACTGCTCAGAGAAATCTGTCTCGATGAAGTACCAACGAATTTCCCTAAGCACCCGGTCACAGCTGCATCGGATGTTTCTCCAGCTGATGCCGAGAATATTCCCCCAAGCGAGCCTCCTGCAGAAGGCTTTCGGCCCTATACCAGTGCTGATTTTTGTGAAGCTTATCGCACAGGGCAAACCACCCCGCTTGAAGTGGCCAGGAGAATCATTGCGGCGGTAGAAAGTTCCAACCAGGCACAACCACCGCTGCGAGCGGTGGTGCAACTCCATGCCGAGGACATCCTTGAACAAGCAGAAGCATCGACGCAAAGATGGAAAGCCCAAAAACCTCTTAGTCCTCTCGATGGCGTCCCGGTTTCCGTAAAGGCCGAATTGGATCAAATAGGTTATGGAACAACCGTAGGCACATCCTTTCTTGGAAAAACCCCAGCCACCCAAGACGCAACCCCGGTGGCGCGACTTAGACAAGCCGGCGCTCTTCTCATTGGCAAAACCAATATGCACGAAATTGGCATGGGTGTTACGGGTCTCAACCTGCATCACGGCGCACCTCGTAATCCATACCGCACCGATTCTTACACCGGCGGTTCATCCAGTGGCTCCGCGGCTTCGGTTGCCGCCGGATTTTGTCCCATCTCCATTGGTGCAG
>CAZZDT010000200.1:0-6506 GCA_964652435.1 uncultured Bdellovibrionales bacterium | reverse complement strand
TTCACGTGTTCTCGATGGTAAGGCTCAGCGTTCTGCGAACGTTCGAGTTCTTCGCGATAGCCGTGAGATTTACGCTGGCAAGGTATCTTCTTTGAAGCAATACAAAGATGATACCCGCGAAGTCGAGTCTGGTCAGGAATGCGGTATCGGTGTTGAAGGATACAACGACCTTAAGCTGGGCGATGTGATCGAATTCTTCACCGTTGAGCAAGTTGGCCGAACTCTCGATTAATTCGAGCCTATAAAATCGGTTCCATTCCCAGAATTGCCAGAGGGGTATGCTAGCAAGGTGTCGTAAACACACTTTGAGAGTAGCCCCTGATGACTGTCCCCATTTCTGAGTCAACTCTTGAGCAAGTCGAATCTCTGCGCACAGCTCTGCGCGAGCATAATCATCGATATTACGTTTTAGATGCTCCCATCATTTCCGATGGTGAGTACGACCGGTTGTTTCGACAGCTGCAAGATTTAGAAAACCAACACCCAGGTCTTCAGTCGCCGGATTCGCCCACCATGCGGGTTGGGGCAGCACCTCGCTCTGATCTTGCTCAGGTTCCTCACCGTTATCCCATGCTTAGTTTGGGTAACGTTTTTGATGATGAAGAACTCACAGAGTTTGATTTGAAAGTAAAACGGCATCTGGGTTTAAGTGAAGATGTATTGCTGGATTACGCCGTAGAGCCCAAGATCGATGGGCTTGGAATTGAGTTGGTTTACCAAGACGGTGTGCTAGAGGTCGCCAGCACTCGGGGTGACGGTAAGGTGGGAGAAGATGTTACCGCCAACGCCAGAACCATTCGTTCGATTCCGCTTAAACTTCGCCAAGATGTTCCTGGGCTTTTGGAGGTTCGCGGTGAAGTCTTCATGGAAAAGGAAGCATTTGCGAAAATGAACCTTGCACGTGAAGAGCAAGGCCAAAGTGTTTTTGCTAATCCTCGCAATGCTGCGGCGGGCTCTTTGCGGCAACTCGACCCGAATATTACGGCGCAGCGCCCGATGACGGCGATTCTTTATGCGCTCTCCCATATTCCCGATGAAGATGGAATGCCGACCACTCACACCGATTTTGTGTCGTGGTTGGGGGAATTGGGCTTTGCTATTCTACCTACCAAGCATTGTCGCGGGGTGGCTGAAGTGAGTGCTGCATATCAGGAACTCTTGCGAACACGAGATACAATCCCGTTTGAGATTGATGGCGTGGTGGTAAAGGTGAACGAGCACCGTTTGCAGACTGAACTGGGGCAGGTTTCACGAGCACCGCGTTGGGCCACGGCCTATAAGTTACCTGCGCAGCAAGAGACCACAGTCGTTGAAGACATTGTGATTCAGGTAGGTCGAACCGGAGCACTCACTCCTGTTGCTCATTTAGAGCCCGTGAATATCGCAGGTGTGGTGGTGAGCCGCGCAACTCTGCACAACGCCGATGAGATTGCTCGCAAAGATGTTCGGGTAGGTGACACGGTCTTGGTGCAGCGCGCTGGCGATGTGATTCCGGAAGTTGTGATGACGATATTGGAAAAGCGCCCCGAGGATTCTGTCGCTTACGCTTTTCCTACCCATTGCCCGGCATGCGATGCCGAAGCAGTTCGAGTTGAGGGTGAAGCAGTCACCCGGTGCCAAGAGAGATCCTGCTCGGCCAAGGTCTTGGAGGCGCTTCGCCATTATGCCTCACGTAAGGCTATGGACATAGATGGTCTTGGAAAAGAAATCGTTAAGCTATTGGTGGCAGAGGGTTTGGTTACGGATTTAGCTGGCCTGTACCGCCTGAGCTATGACCAGTTGATTGAGCTTGAGGGATTCAAAGAAAAACGCACTGAAAACCTTTTGGTCGCCATCGATAAATCCAAAGAGCGCGGTTTGGCTCGGTTTATCTTTGCCTTGGGTATTCGGCACGTGGGTGAGCATGTGGCCGGAATCTTGGCCAACGAGTTTGGCAGTTTACAGGCCATATCTGAGGCAGGCGAAGAAAAGTTGGCGGCGGTCCACGGAATTGGCAGTGAAGTCGCACAGGCTGTTCTGAGTTATTTTCAAGATTCTCAAAATCAGGCGATGTTGCAGGAGTTTCGAGAGCTTGGTCTCGATCCAAAGCTTGAGGCTGTGCAAAAAGCATCGGATTTACTTGAGGGTAAAACCGTTGTGGTCACCGGAAAACTGACGGCTCTTGGCCGAGACGAAATCCATGCATTGATTAAAGAGCATGGCGGCCGACCATCCTCGAGCGTTTCGGGTAAAACGGACCTTTTGGTGGCAGGTGAAAAGGCCGGGTCTAAGTTGGCCAAGGCAGAGAAGCTGGGGGTAGCCGTTGCTTCCGAGCAAAGCTTTCTGGCTATGATCGAAGGTAAAGAACCGTTTCCCGCCTAGAATATTGAAGTTTTGCTGAGCCACCGTTCATAAAATGAACCAAAATTTCGACTCACTGCGTTAAGCGATTGATCAATACTGCCTCAAGCGATAAGGAAGTTCTTCTTCGCTCGTATTTCTAACACTTGGTCCTTCTGGGCAGGCAGGAAATCGTATGTTTCGTCATTGCAGTCATCTGTTTTCTTTAGGTTTTTCAATTGTTCTGGCCACCCTTGGTACAGGTTGTTCCGGTTTTATCTACGGAACCACCGGCGATATCATCTCCGATTATGCTGTTGAGCATATGGGACCTTACGTTTTGGGTAGCAGCGATATCCAAATGGCGTGCGAAGATGGTCGTTCGATCGGTAATTTATTGATGAGTTTCGAACGGGTGACCGATGCACCGAACAAAGCGGCGGTGACCGCTTTGGTTTCAGCAGCTATGTGCGCTGAATTCGACGCTTACGAATACGAACTTCAGCATATGCTTCATTTAAAAGCTGCTCGAGTGGCCGAAGCGACGGATGCACGCATCGTTCAAAAGCGAGCTCATGAGCTGGCAGCCCGGCGTAACGCACGCGCCTATCAGCGCCTGGCGGCGGCATTTGGGACTCCAGGAGAGAGTTGCCCCGACCTCGATGAGGGTGAAGAAATCCTTTATTTAATGGGACTTTCCGCTGGCTTGCAGGCAGCTCTGCACGACAAAGCATCCGGTGGAATGGTTGGGGTAGATATGGGGATTCCCGCCCAGGTGATTCGGGCTACGGAATGTCTCGATACCAACCGTTACTGGGGACTTCCGGGCGCCATCCGAGGTGCCATCTATGCTTCGATTCCCGCGACAGCACCCCAAGGTCTTGATCCTTGGCAGCTTTTAGAAGAATCAGCGGCCATTGGGGACGCGGGTGGCGTGCGCATGGCGAGAGCACTTTATATTCGAGTGGCCAGTGCGGCCGGAAAATCTGAAAAAAATCCAGAATTGATTGCGAAGGCGGTCGTCTCACAGAAGGCAGTTCCAGCACCAGCTGATGGTGGGTTATTGGATGCGTATGCCACTGTTATGGTACGACATTTCTCGGATTTGATTTGGATGGATGGTAAAGGCCATCGTACACCGGCGGGGACGCTTGGATCTTTCTGGGAAGAGGATGTCGAAGAAGACAGCGACTCGGATGATCTGCTCGACGGTTTAGAATAGTATCAAAGGGTTGGGTCACCCGGGGACAATATCTTTAGGAGTAATTATGTTTCGTCGTAGTCTCATTTTGGTTTTGACAGCAGGTATGATGCTTGCTTCGACACAGGCATTGGCAGGCGAGAAGCGTACACTTTGCGTTTTTGACCCAAGCGGTGCCAACGGTGATATCTATCAAATCATGAAAGACTATCGCACTGCAGCGGTAGCTTGGGGCATTGATTTTAAGCTTCGTCCTTACACCGATGAAAAAACTGTTAGCGATGACTTCAAAGCCGGCAAGTGTGATGCTGCCGTTTTAACGGGAACCCGTGTTCGACGTTTTCAAAAGTTCTCTGGAACGGTTGAAGCGATGGGCGCGTTGCCCACCTATCCCCACTTGAAAAAAGTGGTGAAGATGCTGGCGAATCCTAAAGCTGGCAAATTGATGAAGAAGGGCGATTACGAGGTTTCCGCAATCTTTCCAGCGGGCGCTGTCTTTCTTTTCGTGAACGATAAAGGAATCAATTCGGTTGAGAAACTTGCAGGCAAGCGCTTGGCTGTTCTTGAGCATGACAAAGCGTCTAAAACGATGGCCTCTCAAGTAGGTGCGTCTATGGTATCGGCTGACCTTGGTACATTTGCTGGGATGTTCAACAATAAGAACGTTGCGATGTGCTACGCGCCGGCGCTGGCTTACGAAGCTCTGGAATTGCAAAAGGGCATGGGCACCAAGGGCGGGGTTCTGAAGTATCCCCTGGCCATGGTAACTTTCCAGGTGCTTACCCGTTCAAGTAAGTTTACTCCTGAATACGGTAATGCGTCTCGTAAGTGGGCAGCGGCCAACTTTGATAAGTTTCAAGCGTTGAACCAAATGGCGGAATCTAAGATTCCAAAGTCGTCTTGGATTTCAGTATCCGATGCCGACAAGGCTCGTTACGATACGATGTTTCAGCAAACACGTATTCGCTTGCGCGACGGTGAAAAGGTTTACGACAAGACTATGTTGAAGTTGCTTCGTCGTACCCGCTGTAAAATGGATGGTACTCGCTCTGAGTGTACGACCAACCTTGAATAAGAGAGTCATTTAAGTGTCTGATTCTTCCAAAAATTCGTCGGGCTTGGTGCGATTTATATCCACCATCCCGATTCTCGTTCTTTTACTAACGGTTATTGCTTTTGGCACAGGTGAAAAGAGTCACTCTCGTCTTTTGGCGATTGGTGACTCTATTTGGCCCGGCTACTTCAAGATGCGGGTTGACCCCGTGCAACCGTCTTGTGATCCGGAAACAGCAGGTGAGGCACAAGAAGCGGCAGCTGCGGCTGAAGAAGAGGACGAGGCCCTTGATGATCTCGATGACCTTTTTGGTGAAGAAGACGAGGTCTCAGAAGAAGACAAGGCAGCCTCGCGGTTAAAAGCGAAGGAAGACTGTTTGAAGCTGCATGCTGATTATAAAGCGGCGGTCGAAAGTATAACCCCTGGAGTTAAGGTTTACCGCTCTGTAGAAACGAGTGTTGCCACTGTGATCCATACGGTTGATCACTACTCGAAGCATATTCTGGTATTGATGCTTTTGATTGCTGGCTTGGTCGCCACCATGCGCCGAGAGCACATTGCTCTGAGGCCCGCAAAGTCAGCTTTGGATCACCGCATCTCGTCCGGTTCTCAATTTGTTGCTCATGTCATGCTGACGTACTCGGCCTATGCATTTTGGCAGATTGATGTAAGCGAAGGCATTTTGGAAGATCAGCCCATGCATTTCATGTGGATGGCTGGTTTTTTTGCCATGGCGGTGCAAACACTTATTCATACGATTCGCTTGCCAGAAGATGCCACCGAGGGCGGCACCGTTGGCCACGCTCTTTTAACGGTTCCACTCTTTACCACCATGGCTCTGATCAGCGGTTATTATTTCTTCTTCAGTGAAGGACACCCTGCAGGACTCTCAATCTATCTTGGTAAGCTGGCCGAACACCGGATGCTCTATCTGGCCGTAGGACTTTACGTTTGGGTAGGTATGCTTCTTAAGCAAACGCGGCTTGCTACACTGGCCTTCGATGTACTTCGTCCATGGAAGTTCACGCCTGAGCTGATGGCATTTGTTGTCGTTGCATTTTCGGCTATCCCCACCGCTTACAGTGGCGCTTCTGGTATTTTCGTTATTGCAGCCGGTGCAGTTATTTATGATGAACTGCGAAGAGCGGGAGCCCGAAAGCAATTGGCTCTGGCAGCTACTGCAATGTCGGGCAGCATTGGTGTTGTTTTAAGGCCTTGTCTCTTGGTTGTGATTGTCGCGTCACTCAACAAGCAAGTGACCACGGACGAGCTCTTTGGCTGGGGCTGGAAAATTTATGTACTGACCGCTCTGTTATTTTTGGTGGTTTCTTTATTTTCGCGACAAGGCCCATTGGAGATGGCACCTCCGGGACAGGCTATCCCACAGAGTTTGGCCAACCTTAAACCAATCCTTCCCTATGCGTTGATTGGTTTTGTGATTTGGGCGTTCTACCACTTTGTGCTTTCCACGCCGGTCAATGAGCATACTGCAAGTGTCATCTTGCCAGTGGTGCTTTTGATCTTACTGGCTTACGACAAATACAGTCGACGTAAAGAGGGAGAGGATTCACCGGGATTTCGCGTGATGTGTGTGAAGGCCACCAGCGAAACAAGTGGGCATATTGGTGCTCTTTTGATGCTGATGTCACTCTCGATTTGTCTGGGCGGTATTGTTGAACGCTCAGAGATTATGAATCTCTTCCCGCAAAGCTTTGGCACCCCAATGGCAACCATGAGCCTATTGGTTGTGGCTTTGGTTATCATTGGTATGACGATGGATCCGTATGGAGCGGTTATCTTGGTAACGGCCTCCATTGCTGATGTTGCTTACCGAAACGGCATTGATCCAGTTCACTTCTGGATGGTTGTTATTGTAGCCTTTGAGTTGGGCTACTTAACGCCGCCGGTTGCCTTGAACCATTTATTGACCAG
>CAZZDT010000199.1:0-6514 GCA_964652435.1 uncultured Bdellovibrionales bacterium | reverse complement strand
GGAACGCATTATTCCTCACGGCTTGTTGATGAATCTATCGTTGAGTCTGTGTGCTCGCGATATTCTTGCTAACGCTACGGCCGAGCTGGGTGTTCAAGAAGTGTATTACGAAAAAGCTGCATGCATGGGCGATACGTTCCATGGTGAACTCATGGTTCAGGATATACGGCAGAGTCCTGGCAGTGCACGCTCTGTGGTTAAGTCTCGACTTGCCTTGTTTAATCAAAACAACGAGCGTGTATTTTCGGTAGCATTGCTTACGGCACATATCGGCCTTAAGAATGAGCACGATGCAGCAAATGCCGATGCTTCTAAATTCAGCGCGCCGAACTCACGCGAATTTCTAACGAGTCTAATGAGTGAACAGAAGACGCTTGATGCGGCTCCAGCTTTGGAAGTGGGTCAACTGATTCTTCACCAAAATGTAGGTGCACTGGAAGATGTCCAAGCACACAGTCTGCGTAGTGTGGTGCAAAGCAATCCTTGGAGCGAGTCTCAACGCGCACGCAGTGAATTCCCATTACAGGTAAGCTTGGGGATGTCGCTCACCGAGCAAGAGCTGGGTAGCAATGTTCATGAGATTCTCGAGTATGCAGCTCCGGTTCACCGTTCTGACTCCAGAGAAAACCTTGGTGTGATATCTTACGTCTTAGAGGTTGAGTCTCTTAATGAACATTTTGAAATGGTACGCGTAAAGACCCTGGCACTGCGTGGCATTGCTCCCGCCCAAGCGCTGGTTAAAGTTGATTTACCAAAATCACTTTTTGACTTGGGACCTCAGAAGCCATCTGAGTACGATAAAATTTGTCAGCAATATGCAGCAGATTTAAAAGGCCGTATCGCATGGCAGGCTGTTCGAAAGTTGATCCGTCGTAAAGCGTAAGTATCTGATTTAGCCAGATTTTGTACCTTTAGGTGAATGGCTGAAAATCTCAAAAAAAACCTGCCTCATTGAATCTACCTTGAAGCTGATCTAATCGTCTCGTTTCCATCGAACCAGGAGACGCCGGATGATTTCTGTCAAAGATACCATTTCAAAAGAAGCTCGCATTGGTAGCCTTGAGCAATATCAGGAAATTTATCAGCAATCGCTCGATGACCCGGCGGCGTTTTGGCATGACCAAGCGGAGCGTTTGACTTGGTTCCAGCAGGGTATGAACGTCATGGATACCGATTACAACGGTGTTCATCTTTCTTGGTTTCAAAACTGGAAATTGAATGCTGCTTACAACTGTGTGGACCGTCACGCAGAAATCCAGCCAGACAAAACCGCTATCATCTGGGCGAAGGATGAAGCCGGTGAGTACGAGCACATCAGTTACCGTGAACTCCAACGCCATGTGTCGCAAATGGCGAATGTTCTGAAGGCGCAGGGTGTGGGCAAAGGGGACCGGGTTTGTATCTATCTGCCCATGATTCCAGAACTTGCTTATTCTGTTTTGGCCTGCGCACGTATTGGCGCGATTCACTCTGTGGTGTTTGCAGGGTTTTCGGCCGACAGTTTGCGAGACCGGATTGTGGATGCAACCTGTAAGGTTCTCATTACGGCCAACGAAGGCGTACGCGGTGGTAAGCGCATCGCTCTTAAGGCAATCAGTGATGAGGCCGTAGATGGCCTTGATTGTATTGAACGCGTGCTGGTAGCCAAACGGACGGATACCGAAGTGCCGATGCATGAGGGCCGTGATTTATGGCTGCACGAAGAGCTTCCAAAGCAACGTACTGTTTGTCCGGTTGAATGGATGGATGCGGAAGACCCGCTCTTTATTCTCTACACGTCTGGTTCAACTGGTAAGCCAAAAGGTTTGGTGCATACCACGGGTGGATATCTTCTTTATGCGTCTATGACCCATGAGCACATCTTCGACTTGAAACCGGACGATGTTTATATGTGTGCGGCCGATGTCGGTTGGATTACGGGCCACAGTTATATCCTCTACGGGCCTCTGGCCAACGGGACGACGACAGTTATGTTTGAGTCGACACCGGTTTATCCCGATGCGGGCCGCTATTGGCAGGTTGTCGACGACTTAAAGGTCAATATCTTCTACACGGCCCCAACCGCTATTCGCGCCATTGCCCGGCATGGTGATGAGATGGTGGAAAAATACAGTCGAGAAAGTTTGCGCGTGCTGGGTACCGTGGGAGAACCGATTAACCCAGAGGTTTGGGAGTGGTACCACGATGTGGTGGGTGCCAAGCGGTGCGCTGTGGTGGATACGTGGTGGCAAACGGAAACCGGTGGCATTCTTATTTCTCCTCTCCCGGGGGCTACGCCTTGTAAGCCAGGTTCTGCGACACTTCCGTTCTTTGGTGTGCAACCGGTATTGGTTGACGATGAAGGTAAAGAACTCGAAGGCAATGGAGTGTCTGGGAATCTGTGTCTGAAACAGCCATGGCCGGGGCAGAGCCGAACCATTTGGGGAGATCACGAGCGTTTTCGTCAGACCTACTTTTCCATGTTTCCTGGACTCTATTTCACCGGGGATGGGTGTCGCCGGGATGAGGATGGATATTACTGGATCACGGGTCGGGTAGACGATGTCTTAAATGTTTCTGGGCATCGTTTAGGAACGGCAGAGATCGAAAGCGCCTTGGTTGCGCATCCCTCCATCGCTGAGGCGGCGGTGGTCGGGTATCCACACGATATCAAGGGGACTGCCATTTTTGCTTATGTTCAGGTGAATCAAAGTGCCAAGGATGGCGACACCGATGTGCTGGTGGACGAATTAAAGCAGTCTGTAAGAAAGGCCATTGGACCCATAGCCACGCCTGAAGCGCTTCAGTTTGTATCTGGTTTGCCCAAGACGCGGTCCGGTAAAATCATGCGTCGAATTTTGAGAAAAATAGCATCCAGTGAATATTCGGAGCTTGGCGATGTGACAACATTGGCTGACCCGGCAGTGGTCGATAGCCTGATCGAAGGCCACCGTACGCGCTGAATCAGAAATTAACGGTGGTGTTCTCGCTTGGAGCACTTACTTTGGTGTGGGACTGTAATTCCTGGAGTCTGCCCACGGCTTGCTCAAGCTTGCGATCAATGGCGTCGTCATTCTGCGCAGGGTCATGGTGAAAGAGGCAAAGTTCTTTTGCTTCTGCTTCATGGGCAACATTCACAACTTCTTGTACACACGAGTGACCCCATCCGATGTGAGACTCATATTCTTCATTGGTGTATGTGGTGTCCATGATGACTGTGTCGGCACCTTGAACAAAGTTGACCAATTTGTTGCGGTAGACCGGGTCGTAATATGGAGAGTCTTTCGGGAAGATCTCGTTATCTGTCATGTAACAAAGCGAACGGCCTCGGTAGTCTACTCGGTAGCCTAAGCAGTAACCTGGGTGGTTGAGGAGCATGGTGCTTACTTTGATATCATCGAACTCAACGGTCTCTTCACACAGGTTTCTAAAGTAAACGCGCGCTGCAAATTGATTGATGTTGACGGGAAAGTAGATGCCGTCCATTTGCCCAGCTATCAATTCGCGCATGGATAAATCACCATGGCTGGCACCAAGAATTTCAAACTCATTACCTTGTTGGTAGAGCGGCGCAAAAAATGGCAAAGCATTGATGTGGTCCCAGTGGGGGTGGGACACAAAAATGCGAGCGTGAAAGTTGGCTCGATTTTCTTGGGCCAAGCGGTCAGAGAGTTGCTTGATTCCGCTGCCGGCATCGAAAATTAAAAACTGCCCGCGAGCAAATTCCATGGAGACACAAGAAGTGTTGCCGCCGTATCGTAGAGATTCTGGGCCGGAAACTGGCAGTGTGCCTCGGACGCCCCAATAGGAAAGCTCAACTTTATCATCCAGTGCTTTGGTTAATTCGAATTGAAATTGCTCGGGAGTCATGGGGCGCTGCAGATATACGTCGGCTCCCATTTCAAGAGCTCGTTTACGGTCGAGTGCATAGGGCTTGGATGAAACAAAAACGACGCGAATTCCTTCGCAGGCCGGATGGTTCTTGATGTGATGGCAAAGTTTTAGCCCGTCCATATCGGGGAGCATCAGGTCAATCAGAACGCAATCAGGTTTCTCTGAAATGCTTCGTTCCAAAGCTTCGGCACCACTTTCGGCGTGGCTGATGACGTGCCCGGCGGAAGCCAAGAGATCGATTTCGCGCGCGAGCGACTTTTGAATGCCATTGACGGCAAGAATAGTTAGGGCGGCAACCATTATTGTTTCTCACTTTTCTCCTCTATTTAATAAACGCTGAGCGAGGAGAGTTATTCACGCTGGGTAGGCGTGGAAGACTTGTCAGTAGCAATCGGGGCCAAGGCTGTGAGTCCAAATGACAAGGCTTCCCCAGCGCATAATGGGGGCAAACCAACTTGTCAAAGGCATAATTGGCGTCCAGCCTGGTTTTTGATCATTTTTTACTTAGCATCTAAGTTCACTTTTATGTATTTATATCATGGGCTTAGGCTATTTGGTGGCCGGTGGGGGAAACCGCTTGTTCGTGGGCTCGGGCTATTTATCAGCCCTGCATACGCTCTGTTGCTCTCGGGAGGCTTGACTTCCGTGACGCAGCGCACGATAGTTCCACTATCATGAAGCAACAATTTCATCACCATCTTCATCATCATGGCCACGTGGTCGGCTGATGGGTAGGTGTATTTGATTCTTGCTCCATCCACGCCGACCCAAGGGTCGGCGTTTTGGTTTTCAGACCAGATGTTGATCCCCGAGGCAGATTGAAACAACCTCCCGTTTGCTAAGAAAGCAAGCGTTGAAAGGACAACATTATGGAAAACAATCCTTCATCACAGTGCGTGCGTCTTGCACTTCCGAAAGGTCGAATGAAAGACGGCGTGTTTTCTATTCTCGCTGAGGCTGGAATTCGCGTAAAAGTGAGTGAAAGAGGCTATCGACCATCTGTAAACTTACCCAATTTTGAGGTGAAAATACTCAAACCCCAAAACATTGTGGAAATGTTGGACGCAGGAAGCCGAGATCTAGGTTTTGCCGGTGACGATTGGGTTCAAGAAAAAGGTGCCAACTTGGTTGAGCTGGTGGACATGGGCTTGGACCCGGTTCGCGTGGTTGCCGCCGCTCCACGCCCACTTTTGGTGGACGGTAAATTACCGAAGCAGCACTTGGTCATTGCCTCTGAATACGAAACCCTTACTCGCAATTGGATCAAGAGCGAAGGTTTGGATGCAACTTTTGTACGCTCTTACGGTGCCACTGAAGTTTTCCCGCCGGAAGATGCGGACTGCATTGTTGATAATACTTCGACCGGTTCTACCTTAAGAGCAAACAACTTGGATATTGTTGCAACCGTCGCAACATCATCGACACGCCTTTATGCCAACCCCAAAGCTCTTGAAGTTCCTGAGAAGCGGGCAGCCATTGAAAACTTTTCAATGCTGATTCAATCGGTTCTTGCCGCCAGAAGCCGGGTAATGGTTGAGGTCAATGTCACTTCAGACAAGCTCGACAGTGTAGTCGATGCTTTACCTTGCATGCGGGATGCTACTGTTTCTCCTCTTCGGGACAATAAAGGCTTTGCTGTCAAAGCTGCAGTGCCTCGAGATGAGCTCCCAACGGTTATTCCGCTCATTAAGTCATCGGGTGGTACAGATATTGTTGTGACTCGACTCTCTCAATTGGTGCCGTAATGACTGAGAATCAAGGCTCCATGAGTGAACTGAGTGTGACACCGGCTGAGGCGGTCGCTGGGGTGAAGCCCTATAAGATTCCACCTCGGCGTCAGGTTGTTGATCTGCCACTGGGCAACACCGAGCGTTTATTTTTCTCGGACGAAGAATCGGCTGATTTGCAGACTCTGCTTTCGGCCCAGACCATTGATGATGTGATCGGTTACCCCAACCCAACGATTCTGGAAGAAAAGTTAGCAAAACAATATGGAGTGGACCCTGAGCAGGTGATTGTGACTGCGGGTGGAGATGAATCTCTTGAGCGTGCCTGCAAAAGTGTGTTGATGCCCGGTACAGAGATTGTCGTGCCGCATCCGACGTTTGAGATGATTCCTATTTACGCGGGTCTATGTGGGGCTGACGTAGTGGATGTACCTTGGGTCAGTGGTGATTATCCGGTTGAAGACGTCTTAGGAGCCATGAACGAGAAGACTCGCGCCATCGTGATGATCAGTCCCAACAATCCAACTGGCAAAGCATTGAGCGTAGCGGAAGTAGAGAGGCTGGTTGAAGGGGCTAAAGATGTATTGGTTATTGCCGATTTAGCGTATGCCGAATTTGCCGAAGAAGATTTGATGCCGACTCTTCTCAAGTACCCGAATGTGATTATTACCAGAACATTCTCGAAAGCGCTGGGCTTAGCGGGATTACGTGTAGGCTTTGCTATTGGTGACCCTAGAGTGATTGCTTGGATGAAAGGTGCCAGCGGACCCTATTCGGTATCCAAGCTTTCATTGGCAATGGCCGGTGCTCGCATGGAGGCAGAACAAGCACCGGTGGAGGCTTATATTCAACGGGTGCAAGCTGAACGGGATAAATTACAAAAGCTCATCGTAGCTCTTGGAGGACGTTGTTCA
>CAZZDT010000198.1:0-6546 GCA_964652435.1 uncultured Bdellovibrionales bacterium | reverse complement strand
ACGGGTCTGGACTATAAAGTGATGGAACTCTATCAAACGGGAACCGCCATAGCGGACCAAACACCCCGCGAGTTCACAGTGGCAACGGTTCTCCCACCAAGTGAGGACTATTATGCAAGCCACCTACTCATTGAAGATGCTTACGGCAAAAGCTGCTGGAGCACCGAAAAATCACTAAAACTTCGAATCACTCAAGTTGCTCGGCGTTACTACCAAGAAAACGGCCAAGCCTGGGGTATCATCTATCGCAAGATAAACTCACGTAACCTAGCCCCGGACGATTGGATCCCGACCTTCAATGAAGAGAATACGGAAACCTCCGGCTACTGCGAGGATTACAACTAGGTCATCTTGGAATCGATGGCCCAGTAGCCCCGACCCAATTGAGCATTGAATTGCTCCAGCCCTTCTCGATTCGGTGTCTTAATATCCAGCGGTAGCTTGATGATCCGAGGATCGTCCGCCTTAAATGGCAATGGATGATTCACGGAAAAAAGTTCTGGCCACAATCTCACCGGTGCTCCGATAAAGATACGACGGCAATCCAGAATCTGCTTCTCTCGGTCCATCAATTCGCGAGCCACATCCACAAAAAAAGCAGTGGTCTCCCGACGGCGTAAGGACGAACCGGCACTGCGCGCCTTTTTCTTACTTTCCTGGGCACTTTGAGATTTCCCTTGGCTTTTGCGAACGGTGTAACGGCGAATAGATTTTACATCCCGGAGTTCGTCCACTGTCCCAATTCCCAAAGACCCGTGGCCGGACCGCATAAGAATGACCAAGTGTTCGCCCAAATCACTGGGAAGAGAATCCAGATAATCTTGTACGGTGACACAATCGCGTAAAATTGGCTGAACTGCCGGTGGGACAAAAATAATTCGCTCGTCGGGAAGCGTACCAGAGGCTACAAAACGGCGCCGACTTTTCGCTACAGAAAAAGAATAGGATCGGACCAGCGCCTCAAGATTGATTCCGGTGGAACTCCAATCAAAGCGTTCCATGATGATTTCTTGTCGAGGATGATTCACACCTCAACCTAACACGAACCCGGAACGTGAGGCACTGATTCTCACTAATTGCTAAAGATTAGTTGTGACGACGACGCTCAGCTCGCTCAACCAAACTTAAAACCGACTGCATTCGGCTGCGAACATCATCCTTCAACGCGGGGTCTTTTACTCGAAGCTGCAAAGACTTTATCAATTGCTTACCGCCGACAAGAGATAACGTTTCACCTAGATTCGAATAACTGCCCGGCTCGGGACGCTCCAGAATCTTTACCAAAACCGGTGTAACTTGGCTTCGCAATGCTTCCAACTCATTGGCTCGACCATCCCAATGCCAACGGCTTAATAACAATCGCACACTGGCAAGCGACGCCTTCTGAACACTTGGTGTTTGATCAGCCAATAAAGACTCAACCATCGGCCACGTTTCCAAAGACCGAATGTGGCCTAAAGAACCGGCCAACCAAGCTCGCATTTCATCGTCATGCTCCGCATCTTCTAAGAGTCCAGCTAGAATCTTAAGAGCACCCTGCTCCCCAGTTTTAGCCAGTGCAGAGAGCGCACTCAAACGGACGGCCCGAGAGTTAAACCCTGAATCCACCACATGGCTCAGAAAATAAACGCGTGCCGGATGCTCAGACTCGCCGATGGCATGCAAAAGGCCCATCTGAAGCGCAAGCCGCTCAGATTTTTCATAAGCAGGTCCAGACCATGGGTAGCTATCAAAACCAAGTTGATAGAGTTCCATCATGGAAGCCGCCAAATGTCTCATTGGCTTAAGCTCACGTAAAACAGCCGGCTCAGGCCTACGCCAACGCAGATAGTTTTCCGACCGCAAGCCATTCAATTCATACAAACGTGCCACTTCACCCGCTTGGTTCACACGCAAGGCTGTTGCTTCGCGAACCACCAACTCAACCCAATTCTCTTCATCATAAGCGGCGTGTGGATGTGCATCTTTTACCCAAGCAGTGACTGCCTCTGCATCGTTGAGTAAATTGTTTTGAGCTTGAAAATAAGAGTCACCTTCTCCCTGGACCCAAGCCTGAGAAAGCCTCTGGTCTAAGTATCCCGCCATTGCAGAAGAAGTAATGAACAAACTGGCTAGAATAGAAATTGTAAAATAAGTCTTTTTCATTGTTTCCACCCTATTCCTGAGTCCACCAGCTGATCGTTTCAGCCGTTCGTTCGAAGTTTGTTCCACAATGCGCTTCACCCATCAGCGTGTGATAGCTGAAAAACACATCGATAAAGTGAGCCTCAAGACCCAGCCCATCTAGGGCTTCCAGCGTGGAGGTCTGCCAAATGTCTTCTCCATTTACATCGGGCCCTTCAGGGTCCGGGATAAATAGAACAGTGTCAGCCATAATCAGGTTCTGAATACCAGGGTTGTAGGCAACAGCTTCATCCACCCCTCCCCAATTCTCATATTCGTACAGAACAGGAACATACCGAAAGTCTTCTTCCGTCAAACCAATGGTATCCATCAGAGCTTGCTGAATGCTATCAATGCGTGCCTGGGCTAAATCTTGATAAGCCATCAAGTCATCGTCACCCAACACAGCCGACGCGGTCGTCTCATAGTCCTGACCACCGCCCCAACCACCAGAAGTTGCGCGGCCTTCAAAAATAGGCGCGTCGCCCTGACCTAAAGCTTGAGCTTCTTGAAGTTTCTCAACCGCCAGCGTAGGCGATGCCATCAGCACAATCCATGGCCGCTCACCCGGGCCTGCATTTCGGTTTGGAATAAACAAAAAGATCTCGTCAATATGGCCCACCGCCAACCACTCGCTGGATACTTCAAAAGTGGGCCCTTGTACGACCTGTGAATCAAAGAAATCAATTTGACGCTGAGTCATACGGCGCGTGTTGTTATAACCATAGAGTGAACCTTCTTCACCCCCGCCGACAATGATGCGGCCATAGGGGAAATCCTGCTCACCGTTTCGATAAGGAGGAATCACTTCTAAGTTACCACCTGAGTTCAACGACGTATCGTTGCCTCGCGGATAAACATAACCCACCACATCGTTTAGCAGTTCATTGGGTAAGAGATTCTGCAATCCACCACTGCGTTGCAGTTGCATATGAACTTTCATGGTTTCAAAACCGCTGGCGCCCGGCCACTGTGAAAAACCAGTCTGCATGCTGTCCTGAGTCCATCGGTCCCAACCGTAAGATTGGCCATCAAGCTTATAAAGCTCAATAGACTCTGGTAGATGCTCTTCAATGGTATTCATCATTGCGATGTTGTTGTCGCTCTCTCCCGGATATGGAATGTCCAGGACAAAGAGTCTTTCCGCACTGGACATATGATGACTGAGAATAATAGGACTGCCGCGCAGCTCTACGGAATCACTGCTTAACAATTCATCTCCATCATATAGATTCAAAGTTAAACCGACTTCTCCAGCGAAACCGATATAACGTCCCAGCACACCCTCTAAGTAAAGTTGAGTATTGCCTTGGGCCAACCACTGCGTAGAGATTTCAGCACTGGTTGCTCCAGCCTCCAATAATGTTGTGACCTCTCCCTCAGCATCTTGGCGGAATATACGAATAAACCCGTAACCATCGTCATCATTTCCGCCGGTCACTTCCAAAACCGCTCGGTGGTTTTCACCAAGACCACCTACCTGAGACAGAACAACAGGTGCCATATCTAGAAGGTCCGCCTCACCATCGTACCCAGCATCGATACCATCGCGGGTTCCATCGTTGTTATCATCATCGAGGTTTGGCGGAAAAATAGCGCCGGCTTGGCTGTTCCATTGGTCCTCAAAGGCTTCATCAGAGGCGCTCACCACCCCGTCACGATTTGCATCAACCAAAATATTTACGGTCAAAGATTCGCTTGGCAATTCCGGTTCACTGACGGTTACGGTCTCGCCCGTTGCCACGGCCGTTAGACCTTCCACATCCTGCACCTCTACTCTCGGTCCAAAATCTCCGGCGGTCCATAAAGTGTGGGTCACTATCGGCTCATCGCCAAAATCTGTATCCCAGCTTCCATCCCCTTCGTAGTCCCAGCGGTACTTTAAAGGTGCACCTTCGGGATCGCTGCTGCTCGATGCATCAAGCTGAATCTCCAATGGCAATTCACCAGAGGTTGGTGTGATCACCAAAGCAGCGCTCGGTGCTTGATTTTCAGGTTCAGGTTCAGGCTCGATATCGGAAGGATCAGGTGCTGTGCTTGCATCGTCAGCTCCGTCATCCGGATTGGGGTCGATATCACCAGGTTCATCAGTGGCAGGAGTGGAACCGGTTTCTGACGCAGGTTTATCCACGCCTTCCAATGAAGACTCCGAACAACCAGCGAGAAATGTTAAAAGTGAAAAGATAACCAGAATACAGGTTTTAAACGCAACACGGGGGCTACTTACGACAAGAGTCTGCACCTATCGGCCTCCACTTTCTTGTATGAACTGAGGGAAGCTTACGAAGTTATGGGCATAACCACGCGAACTTGAGGATTGAGGTTAGCGAGACAAACCCGCAGTCGTCAAGTGAAAGCTACCTTTAATGACAAGAGAACACTTATCCTACTTGCACCTACATCATTCTATGGCAATATCACTTTATGAAATTTGAAAGTCTAATTATTGCGTGGATGTTCGTTGGTTTTTCCCTTTGTTTACCTGGATGTCACTTACTCCCAGAACCCAATTCAACCCTCAAGGCACCACGTCAAAACGCTACACTCACCCTCGATGGTACAACTATTTCTGTACACTGGGACGATGGGGACACCTTTGAGTTTCGAGAGAACGGACGAAAAACCAGAGCACGGTTAAAAGGATTCAACACACTGGAATCTTATGGCCCGATTCATAGCTGGGGCGATTGGACGAACCAAGAACTTTACGAAATAGCATTTCAAGCCACTGCCCACGCCAAAAAAGAAAACTGGGAATGTTTTCGAACCACATCCGGAGGCGGCTACGGCCGGATTCTTGTGGATTGTCCTAAATTGAGAACAAGCATACTGGCCAAAGGTTTGGCTCACGTCTTCTGGATGAACGAACCCGCCCCCAATGAAGTGCTGCAGCCGCAACACCAAGCCATTGAAAGTAAATTAGGCATGTGGAAAAAAGGAACCCCTGAATGGCTCTTAACCTCTGTTCACTCATCATCAGAGGAGAATCTACCATGTCCATATAACCGTCTGGTGTCTACTCAAACAGGCGAAGCTCGAGCCAACAATCACACGAAGCGGTACAAAACCTGTCAACAAGTGTGTGAGGGTGGCTCCTGCTTGGTCTATGTTCCTTATCGCATGCGATACGGTAAGAAACGCGCTCCTTGTCTTATAAGCCGATAGGCTTGACTGGATAAGAACCCGACTCAGCAACGGTATTGGCGATTGACTTACGCACTTCGTCTTCATTCTTGGACATTTCATATAGACTTGCCCGAATCTGACGTTTCGACTGTTGAAGATATGCTTCCGCCAGTTCCATCTCCAAAACGCATTTATCCACGCCCCGCTCTTCGATCAGCGCAGTGGTTCGTGCCAGTACACTCGTAAGTCCAAAGAGAGCAATTGCCACATTTGCCAAACGCTTTTGAGCAAATTGCATCAAGAAAATTTTACGACCATGCTTGCGCAAAATGTTTTCTACATGTCCGGCAAATTCGACTGTCTCTTCTTCGATAACACTGGCCATCTTTTTAAGAGCAGGGTGAGCGTTGTTGATGGATTCTCCCATAACACTGCGCTTGATTCGTTTAATGGCAAAATCGGAAACAGGACCGAGACCCTTAAGCGGATGTTTGATGGCTTCGGCAAGACCAGCCAGCTCTTCACCGGGGCCCTGCATGCCGCTCAATGCAATAAATGCACGAAGAATCTCGTTGGTGCCTTCGAAAATACGAAAAATTCGAGCATCACGAAGCCACATCTCAAATGGATATTCCTTCATGAAGCCATTACCGCCCCAAATTTGAATATTCTCATCAATGGCATTCCAAAGCGCTTCGGTTGCAAACACCTTGGCCGCAGCACTCTCGAGGTAATAATCCACATCACCGCGGTCAATGAGATGGGTCGTCAAATAGACCATACTCTCAGCAGCGTAGAGGTCGATACTCATCTGAGCAATCTTGTCCTGGATCATTCCAAACTCAATCAACTTCTTTTGAAATTGACGACGTTCCGTTGCATGTTCCACAGCGGCTTTGATGCAGTTCTTGATGCCCCCAACGCAGCCAGCTGCCAAGCCCAGACGACCATGGTTTAAAATGCCCATGGCAACTTTAAAACCCTTACCGGCTTCACCCACGACGTTTTCAACTGGAACCTTCACATTTTCAAGATGCACTTCGTTGGTCCAAGATGCCTTAATACCCATCTTTTTCTCAGGCGGACCAACCGTGACCCCCTCGCTTGGAATTTCCAAAACAAAACAAGTTACTTTTTCTTTTTTCTCACCATTTTGCTCAACCTCAACTTTAGCAAAGACGGTTAAGAAAGTGGCAATGCCGCCGTTGGTGATCCAAATCTTGCTTCCATTCAGTGTGTAGTAAGTTCCATCATCTG
>CAZZDT010000197.1:0-6551 GCA_964652435.1 uncultured Bdellovibrionales bacterium | reverse complement strand
GCACTCTACCGCGGCGCCATTCATCAGCGAGCCGCTCGCAATGCTTATCGAGCAGGTCGATACAATCAAGCCACTCACCTTACCCTGGTTGCTCGCCGCAAAGCTCGCAAAGTTATTCAAGGCAACAAAGGACAGCTCAGAGGCGATGAGGCCAATGACTCAGCCGAAGAAACTGGAGCTGCTCAAGAAGCGGGCTCAGCGGAATTCCTTCAAGCCGTTGAAAAAGAAAATGTGCCTCAAGATGCTTTGATTGAAAAGGTGCTTCAAAGCTCTATTGAATAAAAGGCGGCGGCACACCCATCAACGAATCCGGCAGCGGTGGACAATCAAAGGTTCGTAAGAAAGCCTCGATATCAGCCTCACCTTGAACATCGCTGTCATCGAGCAGTGGGTCCAACTGACCCACAAAATCGCGGTTGCGGGGTCCATCATCGTAATGGTCGATCATCTCCCGGAGGGTCACAAGATTGCCCAGATGGCCAAAATGGCTACGCTGTCCAACGCCTCGCAACGTTGGTGTTTTAAAAGAACCCAGTTGATTCACCTCGCTGGAAATTCGATTTAGACGGGAAAAACCTGCTGCCACGTCATCAGAATAATCACCTGTTCCATTGAATATGTCGTTTACCAATGCGGTTACGCCGTTGATGCGACCGCGGTCCGGTGTTCCCGGATGGTCAATCCCAATATTATGAAATCTTTGATTCGAAAGTGTCGGGCCACTGTGGCACTGGTCGCACCCACTCTCAAGAAACTCTGACGCTCCCTCACGTTCATCATTGGTTAAGTTGATTTCTCCCCGTACAAAACGGTCAAAGCGAGTATTCGAACAAACAAGTTGCCTTTGGTATGCCTCCAATGCTTTACCCACATTTGCGAAAATCCGTTGAACGTTGTCTTTTTGCTGACTCGACAACCTCTCCCACGATTCATCACCAGGCTTTCCAGACCGCGGCAAATCGGCAAGGTTCGGCAAAGGACCAAAAATGGATTCATACTCTGCTGCATGTTGGTTGGCTATAAAGTAAACCACTTCCAAACGGCTGAAGTCCATCTCGGCAAAACCCTCAATAGCCTGCAATGCTTGGGACCAAAGAGAATCGGCTCGCCCGTCCCAGAAATAAAATTCCGAAAATGCAACATTCCATAAAGTTGGCGAATGTCGACTTCCCACTCGACTGTGGACTCCTTGCGCCAGTGAGCGCGGCTCTGAGAAGCCATGCTCAGGGTCATGACAAGTGGCGCAAGCAACCCGACCGGTCGAACTCATATCCTTGGTAAAAAATAAACGTTGCCCAAAAATCGCCGCCGCCTTGTCAACTGCGTATTGATTGGTAGGAGAATCAGGCAAGACTTCCATTGATAACCGACCCAAACGCTCAAGCTCTTGGAAGTCGTTATTGTTGCGGTTGTTACCATTGTTTCCATTGCGGTCACCGTTTCGATTACCGCTTTGTCCACAGCCTGCAAAAATGAAACTAATAAAGAAAAGAAACATCCAAGTCGCGCGCACCATGCCACCGCCTTTGAAAAAGGTCACAAAAATATACGGGGGCCACTGGTTCGATGCCGGCACTCTATTTTTTAGTCATATTTTTTTTGAGAAACTTCAAAGATGACAGATTCTTTACCAAATTGAGATCAACGAGGACTTACATAAACCCTGGATGTGGGATACCACTGCCGCAAAACGAAACCTCAACCCGGAATAACTTCGAAGCCTTACAATTAAAGCAGACGCTTAGTTGCAACAACCGGTGTTGGGACACCCACTCATAACTTCATAATCTGCCTGCTCACGTTCAGTCGTGGTACTCTCTCGAAGCCCCTCAACCCTCACAGAGTAGTGAATCGTCTCGCCCGCCAACGGGTGATTGCCGTCAACCTCCACCTCTGTGTCGGTTAGAGACCTCACGACGAATCGGCGCGGCCCCTCTTCTGTCTGAACGATGAAGGTCATTCCCACGGCCACTGCATCAGGATCGGCAAAGGTAGATTTGGGAATTCGCCTCACTAGGTCCTGAGAGAATTCTCCACCCCTTTTTTCTGGCGGTAAGCGAACCTCAAGCTCGGCACCTACAACGGCTCCTTCCAAAGCTTCTTCTAAACCAGACACAATATTACCGTATCCATGCAAATAGTTGATTGGCTCATTTCCCCAAGAGCTATAAACCGTCTCGCCGTTCTCGAGAGTCATCGTGTAATGAATAGAGACCATAGAATCTTTTTGAACTCGCATCATATCTCCTTCAAGCGTCTCGGCATTTTTCAGGCCCGAATACAGCGCTCTGTTCAAGGTCCAGTGCAATCAATTTCTTTTGCCCAAGATTGCGAGCCAGCCTAGATATCGCCCAGATAGACCAAAGTCGCAATACACCTAGAAAAATCAAGAAATATTAAGTATCCTTGACGGTATGCCTACAAAATTAAATAAAGACGAGGCAGTTTCTCTGATAAAGGATGTTGGATTACGCGTCACCGCAACGCGTATCGTCGTATTACAGAGCCTCGCGGCAGCAACTCAGCCCCTCTCTCATTCTGATCTCGTGGCAGCTCTTGGACAAACCTCATGGGATTCAAGTACCACCTTCCGCACACTGAAGACACTGGTGGAAGAAGGCCTCGCGGTTGTGGCCAGTCGGATTGACGGCATCGATCGGTATGCCTTCTCTCCAGAAGGTCAAGACGCTCACGAACACGCCCACTTTGTCTGTAATGATTGCGGGGAAGTATCTTGTCTCCCCGAGTCCTTACAGCCCAAAGTAGACTCCGAGGGCCCTTGGGCAGCCTCACTAAAAAATGCCCAAATTCAACTTCGCGGAGAATGCCCAGACTGTATTGATGAGCCAGCGGAGACCAACTCAAACTGAAACATCGTGAGATTTGAACGAAGACAGTCCAAATCTGAGGTGGCTACGTCCTTGGAGATCCCAAGTAAATTCTCATCTATCCATTTGGTTTATCAACGAATTCCTGAACATTTAAAAAAGCCATCATCCCAGGCCTTCGACCAAGGCATTTCGAGCAGTCCTCACAAGTTAACCAGGACGCATCCCCAAAAAATCAACATTTTCAAACACATAATCAACATAACCCTCGAATTAACGCACCAAGACAAGTTTTCAATTCATCGCGCTCATATCCATGCCCGACCGTGGTGAATCAACCAAATGGGCCCACAATTGAGCAATCAAATGCCCACAAATATTGAGCCAACCCATCTTTTCCTCTTATGATTTTCAAGGATGGGGCTTCGCGCCATGGGGGTTCAAACTTTTAATTCACGTTTTCGACGAGGAAACTTTGAGATTCATCAACTCTGTTTCAAGAGGTTCGTCTCGTCTCAAATAAACAGCAATTTTTAACGAGTTTATTGAAGTATCGGAAAGCATGAGTAAAGAAACAGGACAATCATCGACCTTGCATCGTCAACTTGGATTACTGGACGTATTCTGTATTTCCAGTGGTGCCATGATCAGCTCGGGACTTTTTATTCTTCCCGGCGTGGCATTTGGTCTAACCGGATCATCCATGTGCCTTGCATATTTTCTTGCAGGCATTCTCACCATTCCAGCGCTCTTGAGTAAAGCCGAATTGGCCACCGCTATGCCCAAGGCCGGCGGCGTCTATTTCTACATCGATCGCAGTATGGGACCGGCCATGGGAACAGTTGGCGGGCTCGCCGGTTGGTTCTCCCTAAGTTTTAAGAGCGCCTTTGCCTTAATTGGTATGGGTGCCTTTATTGCCCTCTTATTCCCCCAACTCACAGACTTTCAACTTCGCCTCGCTGCCGCAGGATGCTGCATCTTCTTTATGGGGCTGAATCTTTTCGGAGCCAAACACGCCGGACGCATGCAAATTGTCATGGTCTCCGGTTTGCTGGTTGTTCTTACCATTTATGTCATCGCCGGCGTCGGCCACGTTGAACCAGCCAAATTCAAACCCTTCCAAACCAACGGGCTCGAAGGCTTAATGATGGCCATCGGATTGGTTTTTGTTTCATTCGGCGGGCTAACCAAGGTTGCCAGTGTTGCCGAAGAGGGTGAGAACCCAGGTCGCAACTTGGTGCTTGGTATGCTCCTCGCCTTTGTGATTGTCGTATCTTTCTATGTGGCCGTGACAGTCGTTACCGTTGGACTGGTCGATGGGGCCGCCCTGGCTGAAACACTGGTCCCGCTGAATCTAGGAGCGAAAGTTTCCATGGGTGCTGGTGGCGTCGCAATGGTTACCGTGGCAGCCATTCTAGCTTTTATTTCAACCGCCAATGCGGGAATTTTAGCGGCATCGCGGGTCCCCATGGCCATGAGCCGAGACTCACTGCTTTCCAGAAAGTTTGACCACGTTCACGAACACCGCGGTACCCCTACCCTGGCTATCCTGGTCACCGGTGGATGTATGGTGGCCATCATCCTGCTTCTCGACCTTGAAGGTCTGGTCAAAACCGCGAGCACCTTAAAGTTGCTTCTTTTCATGCTGGTCAACGTGGCGGTCATCATGATGCGAGAAAGCAAAATTCAAAACTACCGTCCATCTTTCAAATCGCCGCTTTATCCATGGGTGCAGATTTTCGGAATTCTGGCATCGCTTGTACTGATTGCAGCCATGGGTATCACCCAGCTTGTTCTTGCATCTGCCTTCGTATTGCTCAGTTTGGGTTGGTATGCCTTCTATGGACGTCGCACGCGACTCAAGCGTACATCCGCGCTCATACACATCATTGAGCGGATGTCTGGTCGAGATCCAGCTTGCAACAGTCTGGGATCCGAACTCAGCGATATCGTTCGCGAGAGAGACGGAATTGAGGAAGATTGCTTCGACCGCTTAGTCGATACATGTCCGGTATTGGATATAAAGGGTCCCTGCACCTTAGAAGAATTTTTAGAAAAAGCCTCGAAGCATTTAGCCGTTACCCTCGGCATGTCACAAGATGAATTTATCAAACTCTACCTAGATCGGGAGAAACAAAACTCGTCAATTATCTCTCAAACCATTGCCATACCGCACATCATCATCAATGAGGAAAAACGCTTTGAAATGCTCATTGCAAGATGTGAAGAAGGCATCCACTTCTCTGATAAAACCCCGGCGATTGAAACCGTATTTATGCTGGCCAGTTCACCAGATGAACGCAACTTTCACCTTCAGGCACTCATGGCCATCGCTCAAATCGCTCAGAAAGGCGATTTTCGTCAGGAATGGCTAAACGCAAATTCTGAACGCGACCTGCGAGATATCCTGCATTTGGCCCACCGCGTAAGGCGCTCTCATGAACTCACAAGACCAGAGAATACCAGCGGCGGCCAAGGTGAAAAACGACGGTACGAACGTAAATCAACCGCGGTGCAATGTAAGCTTCACCTAGAAGAAATGATGTATATGGGACAAACCCTCGATATTTCTCCCGGCGGCATCAAGCTGGTTATCGACAAGTGGGATGCACCTGATCGCTTTCCCGCAGAATCATCCTTTGAAATCGCCATCGAGTCCATATGGGGAGACAAGCATATCACATGCAAGGTTGTCAGAGTTTGTTCCGACTCTCCCTACACGGTTGGAATTGAGTTCAACAACCTAAGTGACGACGAACGGCAAAAGCTTCAAACTTGGCTCTACGGTTAACCTAAAATAAACCTATGCAGAGCTAAATGGTTATCCAGCCCATAGACGCTGACGCGTGGAACTTAATTATTCTGATGGTGTGGACCGCTCATAGCTGAAACCACCACCGGATGAATTTCCCGAAGTCCAAGAGATGAAAGTCACATCGATATAAATGTCGTCTTCCACCAAGTGCAGAACAAAGGACTTACCCGGTAGCCTTTTGAGTTGGTCATTGGCCGCAGCCTTCAAAGGCTTAAATTCGAGTCCTTCTAAATTGGCCGTGGTTCCCTGCGCCCATCCGGTCCCCATGGGACTCTGATTTCCCGCTCTTTCCTCTAGCACGACATTGTAGAGTGCATCTCGTCCACCCCGAGTCAGAATCACGCTCTCGGTAATAGCATCCTGGTTTGCCGCTTCTCCTGGATCGGCAAAGTTTTCCTTCTCAAATGTTATTTTGGGCCCAGTCCAAATCACGGGGCCAGGTTCTGGATCACTGACTTCATCAGGATTCGATTCGGAAGCATCCAGATCTTCATCGCCTGAATCACCAAGAGATTCTTCATCGACGGGATTTGAGGAGTTAGAGTCTCCCGACTCATCGCCACAGCCATAGGCCACCGAAAACAATAGGACTAAAGAAAGACAGAACAAGCGCATTACGTCACTCCAAGAGAGCCTTGTTTCTAATCATTGAGCCAAGCAAAAACTACAGGACGGTCCAAGAAGAGACAAGCGAAATGAAAGGAAAGAAACAAGGTAGAAAAAGCATATTCCTCCTCCCCTTTAATCGGTCTACGTGAGCTGGTATTTCTAGAGTAATGGGTGTCGGCAGTTCTATGTCTTAAGCATTCGGCTCAAAACAAGATGCAACAACACTTCCCTACCAGCGCAATCGAGGCCACATAGAGAGATGAGTAACGCTTCTCAGGCAAAACAAACTCCCCCAGAAA
>CAZZDT010000196.1:0-6584 GCA_964652435.1 uncultured Bdellovibrionales bacterium | reverse complement strand
AAGGTGCCTGCTTATCGGGATTGTTGGCAAACAATATGGGCTCGAAGTGCAGAATTGCTTAACCGATCAGTTTCGTTGCCTGTGTTCGTCAATAAAACGGAAGCGGACATGAAGCATGATGGAGAGATTCTATTAGGAGTTTTAAGATCCATTTAAAATGGTTGTGGGATTAATTACAGCACGTGACGGGTCCAAAGGAATCCCTAATAAGAATATGGTTGATCTGGGAGGCAAGCCTCTTTTGGCGTACTCCTTCGAGGTGGCTGTTGATTGCGTGCAACTCGATAGAACATTTTTAAGTACCGATATTACTGCTGCGGTGGATCTAGCCGGAGATTATCCAGAAATAGAAGTTCCCTATATTCGTCCTAAGGAACTTTGTACTGATGAGGCATCACAAGTTGCGGTGGTAGAGCATTTTTTGAATTATCTTCAAACAGAAGAGCAGCTTTGTCCCAATTATTTGGTATTGCTTCAGCCAACCTGCCCCCTCCGCAAGGCATTTGAAATTGATATGGCTATTGAGTTAGTAAAACAAAATCACATAGAAAGTCTAATTGGGGTGACTAATGTTATGCATCATCCAGCAGATTATTTTTATCGTGACCCTGTCAACAAGAATTGCATTCTTCCGGTGATGCGTTCTCCTGAATGGCAGCAACGTCAGGATTTCCCTGAGGTATTTTTTAATACTGGAGCTTTATATATTTGCAGTGCTGAGTATCTCAGAACAAAACATAGATTTTTTGATGAGAGTAGTTTTCTGTATGAGATGTCGCCTGAATCTATGCTGGATATTGACACAGAATTTGACCTTCAAATTACACGTGGATTTATTAGGGAACGGTGTTCTTAATTTGTACGGCAGATAAACGGTTTTGGAAAACAGATAAGCCTGTCATGTTTTTGGGCGAATGGTGTCGCCGATTTGCTTATCGTGATTCATGGAAATCCTTGGAATCTAAGGTTGTTCCTTATCGCTGGGATGATCGAAGCATGATGTACTCTGATTGGAAGTACATACGGCGCGTATATGAAGAATGTATGGGGGAGCTGTCTTTTGTATTGAATCAAACTCATGAAAGAACATGGGAAAAGCGCACATGGGAATTGGTTATTGGTTATTGGTTACGATACTTTATTGAAATTTTTTTTGAAAGATATCATTCAATTTTAAATGCAAAAGAGACAGGCCTAGTGTCCGGCGTGTGCATAATGAATGAAGATACTGTTAAAGAATTTACTCCTACTAGTTCGGCGGAATTTGCAGCCTCTTTCCCATTAGATAACTATAATCAGGCGATCTACAGTTGGATTATTCGGCGGTTAAACTTGTTTAATTATGAAGTAATTTCTATCGAATCTAAAAAAAGCAAAACATCAAGGATGTCCAAGTTGAACTTGGGGTTAGTGTGGTTTCAAAATATAATTAATAGGTGCAAAATAATTAGGAACAGGCGTGTTGTTTTATATCGTTCGCCTTTACCGCGCCCTAGTTTATGGCGTCTTGAAGTCTCATTGAGGCAACCGCCTACCTTATTTGACCCTATAATGGAACAATCGAATAATAAGATAAAATCTAGTCCTCAGCTTCGCGCTGAAATTAAGCTTCCAGGGGGGGTAACTCAATTTGAAAAATTAGTTCGAGAAATTATTCCCTCGCAGATTCCAATTAATTATCTCGAAGGGTTCTCAAAAATGGAAGCAGACGCATCCAAAATTTTTCCTTCTGATCCAAAATTAATAATGACAGGTGGAGCAGATATATTTGATGATCCATTCAAGATTTGGGCTGGAAATAAAATTGATAATGGAGCTAAATTTTGCGCAATTCAACATGGAGGTGGATTTGGGACCTGTAAGTGGATGACAATTGAAGATCAGCAGAGAAAGGTGTCCGATAAATTCGTTACTTGGGGCTGGGAATCAAGTCTGGAAGGGCGTGATTGCCCTTTGCCCGCAAGCATAATGGTCGGGCGCAAAGAGCTGAAACAGATTGATACATCTTCGGAAATCTTGTGGGTTGATTCTTCATTGCTGAGGTATTCCTATAAAATGGGGAGTGAGCCTTGTGGTCCGCAGTATTTAAAGGCGATTGAGGAAAAAGTTCGATTTGCAAAATTATTACGCCCTGATTTGTTGAAGGCTATTCGTATTCGTAGACCATTCCGTAAAATAAATTACGGATGGGATGAAGAGGAGCGAATAAAGGAGGAATTGCCGGATTTGACAGAAAGTGTTTCTAAGAAAACATATTTGAATGCAGTAATTTCCTCAAAACTCCTTATTTTTACAGCCAATTCTACTCCTTATCTCGAGGCTCTTGCATTGAATAAACCAACCGTTATTTTTTGGGATCCAAAATTATCAGAACTTAGATCTGCGGCTCAACCATTTTTTGACCGCTTGGAGGAAGTGGGAATTTTTCATTCAACTCCAGAATTGGCGGCAAAGCATGTTAACAAAGTGGGGGTTAACCCTTTGGAGTGGTGGGAAGATTCAGCTCTTCAGAGCGCGAGAGAGGATTTCTGTTTTAAGTACGCAAGGCTTGATAATGACTGGGTTTGTCAATGGCGGGATGCGATTAATAACTTCATCAAATAATCACCAAGCTAACCTTATATCAGAGCGCGCGATTATTTCTATTGCTGGTAATGGAGCAAAATCATTACTGACGTTTATCACAGGGATGCTGCTAGCCATTGGGTTGGGCCCTGAAGATTATGGTGTTTTTGCCTTTCTTCTTGGTAGTTTTACTGCTTTGCGTGCATTGCTTGATATGGGAACAAGCGCTGCATTTTTTAGCTTTATTTCAAAAAGGAGACGTTCACGAAATTTTGTATTTTATTATTTGTTTTGGCTTTTTTTACAGTTTGTAATTTCATTGTTATTTATAATCCTGTTTGCACCTGATGCATGGATAGAACGAATTTGGGAAGGCGAGAGCAAGCACCGCATTATAATCGCTTTTGTTACTGTCTTTATGCAGCTGCAAGTATGGCAACTGATTGCCCAGATTGGAGAATCTCAGAGACATACCGGCCGTGTTCAAATGATGAATGTAGGCATAGCAGTAGTCCATTCGATACTAATTGCAGGTATAATACTCCTAGATAAGCTCACTATTGAGCTGGTTCTGTACTTTATAATTCTAGAATTTTCTATAGCTTCAATAATAGCTTACATTGTATTGCCAGCAAAGTTTACGAATGAAGCTGATTCTGCAAAAGATATATTCCAAGAATATAAAAAATTTTGCTTACCAATGATCCCTTACGTGTGGTTGGGTGTAATCATGGGGTTCGCCGATCTTTGGCTGTTACAACATTATGGGGGAAAGATTGAGCAAGCTTACTATTCTGTGGCTGCACAATTTGGGGCTATTAGTCTATTAGCGACCACATCTATTCTCCGTGTTTTGTGGAAGGAAGTGGCAGAGGCAAATGAGAAGGGGGACAAAAGAAAAGTCCAATTTTTGTTCAACCGGGCTACACGAATTTTATTTTTAGTAGGTATATTAATTTCAGGTTTTTTAATCCCGTGGGCGGGAGAGGTAATTAATCAAACACTTGGAGAGGCTTATGTTGGCGGCACTCTTGTTATGGCGTTGATGCTTTTATTTCCTGTTCATCAGTCATTGGGTCAGATAAACGGCACTATGTTCCTTGCGCTTGAATTAACTAAACCTTATGTAATGATTGGTATGGTAAATATGATTATTCAAATAATAGCAGTATATTTTCTTTTAGCTCCTAGGGAGGCTCTTGTTCCAGGGCTTGGCCTTGCGTCAACCGGCTTGGCATTAAAAATGGTAGTACTGCAATTTATTTCCGTAAATGTTATGATGTGGTGGCTTGCTCGTATACAGGGGTGGAAATATTCAATAGGCTATCAAATTTTGGGTATGGCTATTTTTATAACAATGGGCTACGTGATTTATTATCTAGTTGATACTACTTTTAGTGAGTCATTAAACATAATTGTTCGTGGATTACTGGCTTTTGTAGGATATGCATTTTTTGCTGGATTTTTAATATATAATATTCCTTCGCTAACTGGATTGAGTCGAACTGAACTTATAAAGTGTATAAGTCGTACTTCAGTCTTCATTAAAAAATTTAATTTTTTACATAAAGGTAATAAATCATAAATAACTACTAGATATTATTTTATGGAAAAAGCACTCATCACTACAGTTCCTTTCGGTGAAAAAAACCGTTTACCATTAGACCTTCTGGAGGATGCCGGTATTAAATATACTATAAATCCTCACAACCAGAAGTTAACGGAGGGGCAGCTAGAATCTCTAGTGGATGACCATGACATTATCATAGCTGGTACAGAAGTTATATCTACCAAAGTTATGGATCAGGCGTCTAATATTAAATTTATTTCTAGGGTAGGTATTGGCTTAGATGGAATTGATTTATTGGAAGCAAAGCGGAGAGGAATTGCGATTTCATATACACCAGAAGCACCAGCGCCTGCGGTTGCTGAGCTAACAATTTGTCTAATGTTAGCTCTTCTGCGCTCGGTTCATGTTTCAAATGCGCAAATGCACCGAGGAGAATGGAATAGAATTCAGGGGAGGCGGATAGCCGAAGTTACTGTGGGGATTATAGGGGCAGGCAGGATTGGAGCACGTGTTTTGCGTAGAATTAAGCCTTTTGGCACACCGAGAATACTTGTGAATGATATCATGCCCAATTTGGAATTGGGTCAGGCTGCGAAGATTGAGTGGGTTCCCAAAGAGCAAATATATAGAGAAGCTGACATTATTAGCCTACATCTTCCACTTACTCGTTTGACGCAAAATATGATTGGAAGCAAGCAGTTACAGAGCATGAAGCCAGACGCAATGATAATTAATACATCAAGAGGTGGGATTATTAACGAAGATGCTTTATACGAAGTTTTAATTTCAGGTCATCTAGGAGGCGCGGCCTTGGATGTTTATTCTACTGAGCCTTATGCCGGAAATTTAGCAAAGGTTGATCGCTGCCTTATGACATCACATATGGGGTCAATGTCTAAAGATTGTCGAGCTAGAATGGAAATAGAAGCCGTGGAAGAAGCCGTACGTTTTGTTAATGGTGAGCCTTTAAAAAATGAGGTGCCTCAGGCTGAATATGACCTACAGAAAAGAATGGAGCCTTCGAATTAGGTAAACTTACAGAAATTTTAATTGGAAATACTTTTTAAAAGATTGTTAATGATGAAATTAATGGAATGAATAGATTAAAAAAAATATCTGAAATACGGGGTCGACTTCGTAATGGAGGCCATTCAATTGGAAGCTGGATGCAAATTCCGAATGCTTCAATTGCAGAAATTTTAGGCCAAGCAGGGTATGAGTGGGTAGCGATTGATATGGAGCATGGTGCTGTTTCTGCTCATCAAATGCCGGACCTTTTTCGCGCACTGGAACTCGGCGGTACTTTGCCAATGGTTCGTTTGGCACAGGGTCACGCAAAAGATTGTAAACAAGCTTTGGACGCAGGTGCGGGAGGAGTTATTATTCCCATGGTGGAGACCGCTTCACAACTTATGTCTATTTGTGACGCCTGCGGCTGGCCGCCAGCTGGCTCAAGAGGAGTTGGGTTTTCGCGTGCGAACTTGTATGGAAAACATTTTAAAGCATATGCGGAAGAAGCGCAGGCTCCTTTGTTGGTGCCAATGATCGAAAATATTATTGCAGTTGATGCTCTTGAAGAGATGTTGTCCGCTAGTCAAATCGATGCGCTGTTAATTGGCCCTTATGATCTTTCTGCTTCAATGAATATTACCGGGCAGTTTGAGAATTCTAGGTTTAGGGAAGTGATAAAAAAAATATGCAAAATTGCGGACGCTTTTAGTGTTCCTTGTGGAATCCATATCGTAGAGCCATCGCAAGGCGAACTCAAAGCTAAACTATCAGAAGGATATCGTTTTATACCCTATTCTATTGATGCAGTTTTTTTAAATCACTTTTCACGTTGCCCTAATACAAGTGATTATTTAATGAAAATGGATTAGAAAGCAAAGATATGAAATTGAAAACCCAACAGGAAAAAATTTCTAAATGAGGATTGATGCGAAAAGAATGCTAATGAAGCTTTCAACACTTTGTTCGGCTACCCGAGTAGGCAGGAAAATTACAGAAGTCATCGGTGCAAGTATTATGGATCGCACTCAAGAGATTAAATATAAGTCATTAAAAATGATTTTTTGTATTCCTAATGACGTGAGCCGATTTCGTGTTGATACTTTTGCCACTAAAGAACCTGAAACGCTAGAATGGATAGATAATATGGCAGAAGGGGCTTCGTTTTGGGATATAGGTGCAAATATAGGATTGTATTCGGTGTATGCTGCTAAAAAAAGAAGTTGTAAAGTAGTAGCCTTTGAGCCTTCAATATTTAATCTCGAATTGTTAGCTCGCAATCTCTTTAAGAATTGTCTCAACGGCTACGTTACAATAATTCCGCTCCCTCTTAGCAACAAAGAAGGGCCAAATTTATTACGTTTTGCAACAGCAGAATGGGGCGGAGCCCTTTCGAGCTTTGGAAGTGAAGAGGGATGGGACGGCAAGCCTATGGAGGAAG
>CAZZDT010000195.1:0-6585 GCA_964652435.1 uncultured Bdellovibrionales bacterium | reverse complement strand
CTTCGCAAGTCTCCATCCGTAAAAATACCAACAACCTCACCGGCACTATCCACGACAGAAACTGCCCCAACGGAGGCCATGGCATCAAGAGCCGTGAGAATAGTAGCATCTTTCTGAACAATAGATTCGGTTCCGCTCGGTCGCATCGTTTCAGCAGCTGTCATCAATTTTTTCCCTAGGCTTCCCCCAGGGTGATAACGCGCGTAATCAGCTCTATCAAAGCCACGCGCTCGAAAAACAGCGACGGAAAGCGCGTCACCGAAAACCAGCATCGAGGTGGTGCTGACAGTAGGTACGAGCCCAATCGGACCAGCCTCTTGGGCTACTCCAATATTAAGAACCAGATTCGAGTGTTTCGCGAGGGTTGACTCTGGCTTACTCGTCATACCAATCACAACACATCCTAGCTCTTTGATTGGCTGAAGCATTTGCAACACTTCCGCGGTTTCACCACTGTTGGATAAAACCACCACAACATCGTCCCCACGAATCCGGCCAAGGTCTCCGTGCACCGCCTCAGTCGAGTGAACAAAATGTGAACGGGTTCCAGTAGAGGCCATGGTGGCAGATATTTTCTGCGCAATCAGTCCACTCTTCCCAACCCCAGTTAAAATGACAGAGCCTCTGCACTGTACAATACAGTCTACGGCATGAATGAAATCTTCATCTAAGCACTGAATCAATTGGCCAGCCGCTCTGGCTTCAGACACAATCACATCCGCGGCATGCCGCAGAATCTCCATTGAGTCTTTTGAGTTAATTTTTCTTTTGCTGCCCGGCACGGGAAGAACTACCGGAATAGTATCAAAACAAGCTTCTGCCTTACCACTCATTTTCTCTGCCTCCTCAACCACACCCACTTCTAGGATGGGCATCGACGAATGAGGGATAAACTTGAGGATTTACGGAAGAAAATGGTCCACATCCGGCCTTTCATGCAAACCTAATCAACCTGCGAAAATAGATACTTTTCGAAGTCCTCCTAGAGCGAACTTGTTTAAATATTCCGTGATCTTCCCGGCATCCATCACTCACATTTCTACTCAAGTGACGCTGTTTCCAGTCGGTGCTCATCCATGGAAAAGTTTAGCTCTTCTCTAGGAACATAGGCGTGGGGAATGCACGGAGAGGTGACAGAGTCATGGAACTTCAAGTCAAAGATACAAACGAAACTTGCACAGAATCTGAAATGGAAAAATGGCAACGGTGGGAAGCCTACACTCTAAAGCAAATTGAGCGGACGGCGGTCCGCATGGAGCCCTATCCCCATCTCTATATTCGAAACATCTTTCATCGTGAATTGTATGCTCAACTCGTGGAATTCTGGCCGGACCATGAACACTTCGACGGACAAAAAATCGCTGCCGGAGGCAGGGACATGCATTGCCCCGACCCCGATTTAAGAAAGATACTTCTTGCCGATGATGCAGAAATCACTTGTAAGGATCCAACGGAAAGGGAGTTCTGGAAAAACTTCAACAACCTCATCAATGGAGTCAATTTATCACTGGCACTGGTCAGCAAGAGTAAACAATCGATTGTGACCGGAAGAAAAGACCTTCCCGCAGAAGTGTCCATCACTCCTCACGCAGTACTGGAATGGGAACAAGATACATTCTCAGTCACTCCCCATCTTGACTCATACCGCTATCTGATGACCTGTATTTTTTATACGCCAGCAGGATTTGAAAAGAATCATTTAGGCACTGCTCTTCTGAGCCCAAAGCCTCACCTCTATGAGAAACATCCAAACTTAGACGAAGATTTTGTCCCGGGTTACTGGGACTGGGATGATTTTGATGAAGTGACGCGTGTTCCATTTATCCCAAATACGATGTTTGGATTGATTGTAAGCACAAGATGTTATCACTCCTTACCACCCATCGTAGACTCTGGAGATGGAAGAAAGAACATTCTCCTAAACATCTACCACAATTTCAAAGCACCGTTTATTTCACTTAGAGAGAGACGCCCAGATAAATATCCGGTTCCACTCTCCACCGATTCATAGTCCTGAATCGCTCAATAAGGTTCTGGGCAAATGACCCTACCGAGTAAGGGATAAACCTCTCGTCTAGACTCTGTACCATCATTTTATGGGACGCATCGCGGGTGCGTGAGGCTGTACTCTCATATCAAGAGCCGAGACAGCAACAGAGGATGGAATGGAAATGCCAAATGTTACCAAACTCTCCTAAGCCACATTTCATCTCACGCGTAATCGTTATCGAGCTTCCAACCACACTTTGGGGTTTATAGCCTGTAGACTTGGCTCAAGGTTCGTAAATGATGTTTTTACAAGACGCCCTTTTCCTTGAACTCAAGCAAAGTTGTCGTCAGCACCTTCGTAAGTTCCTCAAGCATAAGATCTGTATGGGCCGTTGATAAAAATAAGATTTTGTTACTGGCAACATGAACACCTTGCTCTAAAACACGCTTAAAGAAGGCTCCTTGTTCACCATAGTCCCATTCAAGCTGGTCACGCTGATGCCTTGACCTCACAGGTTGGTCCGTAAAGATAATGCGCGACATTGAGCCAATACCAATCATGTGAGCTTTGATCCCATTGGCATCAATGAATTCATTCACTCGTGCTCTCAAACTCTCACCTTTACCGTTCAACGCTTGGTACAAATCTGGTCCACCATTTTTCAGCTCGGTCATCATGGCCATACCCGCTGCCATGGATAATGGATTGGCCGAGAATGTGCCCCCCATAAATATCGATCGCGGATTATCCCTGGAACCCTCTCGAACTGTTCTCATAACATCAGGTCGACCCGAAATAGCTCCTATAGGAAGGCCTCCTCCAAAAGCCTTTCCATAGGTGGCAAGGTCTGCATAAATGTCCAAGTATTCCTGACCCCCTCCCGGACTCAGTCTGGCACCGGTGATGATTTCATCGAAACACAATAAGACATCATTGTCTTTGGTGACCTGACGCAGCTCACGTAAAAAGTCTTTGATATCACTTCTGGGGTTAGACCCTTGAGCTGGCTCTACCAGGACAACTGCAAGGTCGTCAGCGTGCTGGCGAATCAAATCAAATGCAGCATTATGATTGTAAGGCAGTAGCACCATATCATCTTCACACCACTTTGGGGTGCCAGGCGATTTACGGCGCACTCTTGGAGCCGCCTCAGGTGAGCCTGGTTCCTCGTCCATAAGCACCATGTCATGGGATCCATGCCAACCACCACTGAACATAGCGATCTTGGTTTTGCCGGTGAACGCTCGGGCAATACGAATCGCGCGCATCGTCGCCTCTGAGCCCGTACTGCAAAATACAAAGTTTTCGAACCATGGCATCATTTCGCACAAAAGCTTTGAATATCGGCTTGCATTTTCAGTGGGTCGCGCGAACACGCTTCCTTTGGAAATCTGTGCGTTCACTGCCTCTATGACGCAGTCAGGAGCATGTCCTAAAATGGCACACCCTGCTCCCATTGCGGTATCAAGATAACGCCGACCATCTGGCAGTGATAAATACGCTCCTGAACCAGACATTCCACTAAGGTTATCTAACTCAATGCCGTAGCCTTCATTGGCACAACTTCCGAGTCCTTGCGGTGCATACGTCTCATATCCACGGGTCATTTGGCTTGCTCCAACCTACTTTAAATCCGTTCGGGAAAGTCTCAGAGCCGTACCCAAAGACACATGTGAGACTTCCGCAACTAAAGTTCTGCACACAACGTGCCATCTTGAGCACATCTCTCTTATTGCGCAGATGGACCCATAAGTCACTGTAATTAAACAACTTCAAGGTATCCTGGATTCATTCAGAAACTTGGGAGGAAGCCCAAATCGTCAGTTAGCCAGCGATCCGTCAAGTTACCGACAAAACCGTGGCCGGCAGAAGAGTCAAATCGTCATTCAACCAGCGATCCTTGTATGTGCCAGAGCTTCTTCCGGTTGCTTATTCGCGACTGCTTCCACTCTCTTGCGCGCGACAATCACACAAAACCCGGTGTGTTCATCCAATAAAGGCTGAAATGCATCTTCTTTTTGATGAAAATAATTGAGCTGCAGATGCTCGTTATGCTGTTCCAACATTTGAATCAACTCGTCGCGAGGCAATTCATTGATGTGGTATGGATTGGTCACATAAGGTTTTCCATTGCTGTAACGGAGCATTGGCGACGAACACACCAAAATCCCACCAGGCTTCAACCATTGAACGATATTGCGAAGATAAGACTCGCAAACGTCGCGAGGAACATGCTCCAATGTTTCAAGGGAAACAACCGCATCAAACGAATCTTGGGCAAATTTCAAGTGGCCGATATCTCCCTGTCGGAATTCAATATTTGGGGCATCGAAATGCGCTCTGGCATAGTCTATGGCATCACTGCACCGGTCTATTCCCAATACAGAACCTGCCTTTTCGGCAAGTAACTCAGAGCCATAACCCGATCCGCAGGCGCAATCGAGCAATCGGCTGCCTTTCGGAATAAATGATGCCGCAAATTTATATCGAGACATGTGACGAACGACGTTGTCATCATCATCCTCAGACACCGGATAAATCCTCTCTGGGGACAAATGACTCTGAAAATCCATCAAATTTAC
Source organism: uncultured Bdellovibrionales bacterium (assembly GCA_964652435.1). Lineage (GTDB taxonomy): Bacteria > Myxococcota > XYA12-FULL-58-9 > XYA12-FULL-58-9 > JABJBS01 > JABJBS01. The sequence goes on along the minus strand of CAZZDT010000195.1, from coordinate 2,013 downwards.
GTGGCCCAAAAACTGCCCCCCGGGGCTTACAATCGGTAATACGTTGATCTTGTTCTTGAGCATCAAAAGGTGGGCGTCAACAACCGAAAGTTCCACAGAACCTGTCACCGGGTTTTCAGTCATCAACTCCTGAACGACCATCTCTTGGATCTTACGCTTCATCGTTAGTGAACGTCTGATATCCCCATCGGTCAAAACCCCACAAAGGTTGCTCACATTCGGAATCAATTGAGACTTCAATTTGGTTCTAAAAAACTGATTGGGATTTCATGGCGTTCGCAAAACGAAAATTGTCCTACGGACGTTAACCTTGAGAAAATTTCCCCAATCCTGGATGCGGACAACACAGCGTTTATTAATTTAAACTATCTGGATGTGGCGGATGAAGTAGAACGCTTAAAAACCAACACAGGGCACGAGATTCATCCACCTATGGGCATTGACGTTTACAACGATATCGAAGGTCTCGCTGCCCTGATTTCGTGCATGGACATGGTTATTACAAATGGCAATATCAACTATGTCTTAGCAGGTGCTCTGGGGAAAGAAACATGGGTCCTCATACCCAATGATTGGCACCTCTTTATGGGCCAAAAATTCGACCCCTTCTTCCCCAGTGTTCGTGTCTTCGGCTGGTCTCGAGGACAAACGCCAGACACGATTGTCGGCGACCTCATTTCAGAATTTAAAGCCAAATCAGATACATGCTCCAGTCACAAAACAGCAGCCTTTGGTTGAAACGACTAAGCACCTAGACGGTATAAAAGTATATTCCGTGCAATCGCGGAAACCACTCTATCCCGAAAACACACTTGAATTCATCGACTTAGTCATTTGGTTTAAAAAGATCTCTTCACCGAACGGTTATTCATTCTTGTCTCAAGTCTAACCAGAAATCGTCGATGCACTGGTATCAAGACGAGGTGACTAATCTATGGCTGATCAAGGTACGACAACAAATGGGCCCACATCACAGACCAATGTCCGGGAATTACATCCAACGATTTTGCGAAACATCAATCGCAAAAAGAAATTTGTCGACGGACACGTTCAATACCTAGAAGACGGAATGCCTTTGTTTAGCTGGTTGGAGTTGAGCCCAATCGATATGTGCAACCGTTCCTGTGTCTTTTGTCCTCGTAATGACCAAAGTATCGCGCCCAACCAAAGACTTTATATGAGTCGTAAGCTCTACGAAGGTATGGCCCAAGAACTGGCAGAGATTGGTTACGAGGGAACGGTCGTCATTTGCGGTTATGGCGAGCCCATGCTTCATCCAGAGATCAACGATATGGTTCGAGCTTTGTCTGCGGTGTGTAACACGGAACTCGTTACCAACGGAGATCCTCTTAACGCGAGAAAAATTGCGGCACTGCACGAAGCTGGCTTAGATAAGCTGCTGGTCAGCATGTATGATGGTCCCCATCAAATTGAAAGATTTGAAAAGATGTTCGCAGAATCAGGCGTGCCCGAAGACAAATGGCTTCTTCGAGATCGCTGGTACGATGAAGGCGAAGAATATGGATTAAAGCTTACCAATCGCGCGGGAGTTATTCAGATTGGTGAGCAGCCTGAAATCGATCTCACACGTAAATGCTACTACACACATTATTCCATGACCATTGAATGGAACGGTGATGTCTACTTATGCCCTCAGGATTGGCACAGACGTGTCCAAACGGGTAACGTTCTGGCTCAAGGTTTAGTGGATGTGTGGCGCTCAAAAAATCTCAGTAAGTTTCGTAAAATGTTAGGTTGCGGTCGCAGAAGCGCATTTCCGTGCAACACCTGTAATGCAGACGGCATGATTCACGGAGAAAATCATTTTGTGGCATTTGAAGGCTATAAAAAGTCTAAAAAGAACAAGAAAGTCGCATCGAGTGATGAACAGGTCGCCTAAGTCAGATTTCCCTAGCTAAAACTGCCTCTTTCCCCAGTTGCACTCAAAAATATCGGTCCAGCCAGAGACTCTTCCAAGAGATAAAGTATCAACTCTTGGGAGTCACTGTGTCA
>CAZZDT010000194.1:0-6618 GCA_964652435.1 uncultured Bdellovibrionales bacterium | reverse complement strand
TCGATATCTGGGGCGGCGGAGGCGGAGGCAACAACTATGGCACTCCCCTTGACCCAGGCGAAGCCATCGACGGTGACCCAAGTGATGAGGATGGCTAAATTACGCGTAAATCTTTGACGCCACCCTTGAAAACGCGCGCACACTTTCAGCTTGGAGAACGTGAGTACCATCTCGAACAATCCACTTGCCGCCAACCATGACGTCTTGAATCGCTCGGGCATCGGACGAAAAGATGATTCCCGCCAAAAGACTTGAATCGTCTAAACCGGCGAGGGTTGGTGCATCCAAATCAATACTGACTAAGTCAGCCCAGAGACCCGTGGCAATCTCCCCCGCTTCAAGTCCCAAAGCTTGCGCGCCACCAACGGTTGCCGCTTCTAAACAAGGCACAGCACAGTCTTCACCTTGCTCAAAAACAAGAGCGGTTCGTTTTTCGGTCCGTAAACGCTCATTCATCTCTAAGCGCCGCGCCTCTTCTAAGACGCTGCTAAGAGTTTGGCCGTCGGTTCCCAAACTAAGCGGCACACCTGCCTTGGCCAGTACATTCGTTTCTAAAATGCCGTCGCCTAAATCAGCTTCGGTGGACGGACACACACAAACCATAGCACCGCTCTTTTTGATGCTCATGGCCTCCCCTGCTTCAAGGTGAGTGGCGTGTACCAAAGTGGTTAAACCATCAAGAACACCATTCGACTCCAATAATCCTACCGGTCCCATGCCGTGATGAAACTTACAACGCTCTACTTCCAAGCGCTGTTCACTTGCATGGATATGAAACGGGTACTGAATTAAATTTGTTTTCAGGGCGACGATGGACTCAATCGGCATCGCACGTACACTGTGGGCCGCAACGCCCACGGTAACCCGGCTGTCCTGCATGCGGTGCACAGTTCCCATCAAGGCCTCAATGCATCCAAGAGAGACATCTAAACTGGCTTCACAAAAACGGCGCTGATGCTCAGAAGGCTCCGTATCGAAATCGCCGCGCAAGTAGACCGTTCTTAAAAGTACAATTCTGATGCCTACATCTCTCGCAGCACGAATCACAGCGTCGGCCATTTCCGAGGGGTCTACATAAGCCTGGCCAGAAGGCCGGTGGTGTACATAGTGAAATTCGCCAACCGATGTGACACCACTGAGAGCCATTTCCAAAAATGATTGTCTTGCGATCACATAAACGTCCGCGGGCTCCAATGCCGCCGCCGCCTGGTACATCGCTTGTCGCCAAGTCCAGAAATTATCCTCGGACGGACCTCGAGTTTGTGTACGCCCACGCAGAACCCTTTGAAATGAATGAGAATGCGCGTTGATGGTCCCGGGGATAAGTACCCGGCGGTTTAAGATGAGGTCCGGTTCACCCAATTGGGCGGATGGGCCAACATTTTGAATACGCCCTGCATCATTAATTTCAATGACCCAATCTTTATGGGGAGTTGAGCCGACAAGTATGCGTTCTGCGCCGATTTTCATGCACTTTTCGTACTCTGCCTTGCTGCGGTGCGCAACCCACAGAAGCACTGAAACGCCACACGAAACCACCTTGACAAGCCGGATCGAGTTGGAAAGAGTTAGTTATCAGAGGAAGAGTTCATGAGCGACGAATCAAAATCAATTCATCCAGTACAGGGCAACCTTGCCGATGATTCGCATAATGAGAAAGCAGACACCGACTCCAGCCAGCTCTCTGACATTTCCAAGGCCGAGAGCGCTGAACCAAGCGGTTTAATGGTGTTCTTCGTGACCTCCTCACAAACCCGATTGCCCAGCCGATACCGCAGAAGAAGAAGAAGAGCTGGGACAAGACTCGCACATATGCGCCGCCGAGAGCTGCGTTACACCGGGCCGAACTTTGGAGATATGGGACGATAAGTCCAAGGCCAACTCGCCACGATCTCCATCTGGTCCGTTAAAACAATACCAATTCTTCAAATAGCCATCATATCTCCTAAAATTTCATCAACATCCGGGGGCTTGAACAGAGAGACTCCCCTGTTTTTGCTTAATTTTCCGATTCGGCGTATTATGCCGTTGGGTTCAGATACGGAATCCAAAAGAATAGGCAATTTTCACAGTCTAAGGCTTTGAAATTGTTCTCTTTAGAGTTAATAAAGGCGCCACCTCGCGGCGACACCTGTCGCTAAAAGGGCTCTAAATTTATTTCGGCAGCTAGGAAGTATTTATGGGCATACATACCATTAAGAAGGGCCTCGACCTTCCTATTACAGGCTCTCCAAAGCAGGTAATTGAAAATTCTCCAGAAACGTCAAAAGTAGCCATCGTTGCCACTGAATTTGTGGGCATGAAAGCCCGCATGGCAGTGGAAGTCGGCGATGAGGTCAAACGTGGCCAACTGCTCTTTGAAGACCGCAAAAACCCCGGCGTTCTCTTCACTGCACCCGGTGCAGGAAAAGTGACCGCTATCAATCGTGGGGCCAAGCGGGCGTTACTCTCTCTTGTCATTGAACTCAATGATGCCGAAAAGTCCGGCAATCTTGGTGATAATGACCAAGTTCAATTCGAGAGTTACACCGGTAAAGCAGCAGATGAACTGACTGGAGAGGAAGTTCGAGCATTATTGATCGAATCAGGTGAGTGGACGGCCATTCGGCAGCGTCCTTACTCCCGCGTTGCTCCAGTAGACGGCAACGTTCCAGCCATTTTTGTAACGGCAGCGGATACACACCCATTGGCACCCGATGTTGATGTAGCAATCGACGCAAACAAGGAAGCCTTCGAAACCGGTCTGCGAGCTTTAAAGAAGCTTACGGACGGCGAAGTTTTTCTCTGTGCGATGGAAAATTCCACAGTTACATCCACCGACTGCAAGGTTGAGGTCTTTAAAGGGCCCCACCCAGCTGGTACGGCGGGAATGCACATCCACACCCACACCCTTAGACCCGTTAACCGCAATATTGCGGTATGGCATGTGGGCTACCAGGATGTGATCGCTATCGGGCACCTTTTGAACACCGGTAAAATCTTCGCTGACCGCGTTGTTTCCCTTGCAGGACCTGCTGTTTCGCAGCCTCGCTTGGTGAAAACACGACGTGGCGCGAGCACCTTGGATCTAACCGATGGTCAGCTCAAAGCAGGCGAAAATCGAGTGATTGCCGGGTCCGTCTTGGGTGGTCGAACCGCTGGATGTGACGTACAGGGTTACTTGGGTCGGTTCGTCAACCAAATCAGCGTTCTGGCTGAAGGTCGGGAACGAGAGTTTCTCGGCTGGCTGGCACCGGGTGAAAACCGATTCAGCGTGAGTGCGGCGTTTATGTCGAAACTCTTCCCAATGAAGAGATTCGCGTTCACGACCAACCTCATGGGCTCGCACCGAGCCATCGTGCCTATCGGCATGTATGAAAAAGTGATGCCTTTGGACATCATGCCTACGTTCCTTCTTCGCTCTCTCGCGGTCAGTGACCTAGAGCGCGCTGAAGAACTGGGTTGCCTCGAATTGGACGAAGAAGACCTCGCGCTGTGCACATTCGTTTGCCCCGGCAAGAATGATTACGGCCCGATGCTTCGATCGGTCCTTACGACGATTGAAAAGGAGGGGTGATGAAAGCGATACGCGACGCACTCGACAAAGCTGCACCGCTTTTTGAAAAAGGTGGAAAACTAGAGCAGCTTTATCCACTCTATGAAGCACAGGATACCATTCTCTTCACGCCAAGTGATGTTACCAAAGGTGGCTCACACGCACGGGACGGTTTGGATCTAAAACGCATGATGATCAGCGTGGTCGTGGCACTTACGCCATGCATGCTTTTCGCTATGTGGAACACCGGCTACCAAGCTCACCTGGCCATCAGTGCAGGAGCGCTTCCTTTGGAAAGCTTCAACACTGCGGCATATCAATTCATCGCTGGCCTCTTAGGCTGGGATGCAGCGTGGATGTTCAGCAGTGAAAACCAAGTAGGGAATATGCTTCACGGCTTGCTCTATTTCGTTCCTGTTCTCATCACCACCCTTGCAACCGGTGGTTTTTGGGAAGTCATCTTCGCAGTGAAGCGTGGCCATGAAATCACTGAAGGTTTCTTGGTTACTGCCCACCTCATTCCGTTAACTTTGCCCGCAACCATTCCCCTTTGGCAGGTGGTATTGGGCGTAAGCTTCGGCATCGTCATTGGTAAAGAGATTTTCGGTGGTGTTGGCATGAACATCTTGAACCCGGCTCTAACGGTTCGAGCCTTCTTGTTCTTTGCCTACCCTGCACAAATCTCTGGTGATAAATGCTGGATTGCAGCCAACACAGCGGCATCTGACGGTGTCAGTGGTGCAACTTGGCTGGCAAAAGCGGCGGAAACCGGAAACGAAGCGCTGGCAGAATTAAGTTGGTTGGATGCATTTATTGGAATTGTCCCGGGCTCGATGGGTGAGACCTCGGTCTTAGCCTGTCTGATGGGCGCCGGGCTCTTGGTCATGATGCAAATAGGCTCGTGGCGAACCATGGTCGGCATCACGGTCGGTACTGGTCTCACAGCACTGATGCTTAACGCTGTCGGTTCTGACACCAACCCATTGTTTGCGGTTGGGCCTCACTGGCACTTCCTGCTCGGTGGCTGGGCATTCGGTATGGTCTTCATGGCAACCGACCCTGTTAGCTCATCCTTCACGGATGGCGGCAAGCTCATTTACGGATTCTTGATCGGTGTGTTGGTGGTTCTGGTTCGCGTGGTTAACCCTGCTTATCCAGAAGGCATGATGTTGGCGATTCTATTCATGAATATGTTCGCCCCATTCATCGACCACTTCTTCGTTCAAGCAAATATCAAGCGGAGGGCAGCACGCTATGCAGCATAATACGACCTATACGCTCTTGTTTGCAGCAGCAGTATGCGGTGTTTGCTCGATCTTCGTATCGGGCTCAGCCGTGTCTCTGAAAGACCGACAAGTTGCAAACGCCTTGTTAGACAAGCAGAAGAAAGTTCTGGGCGTCACGGGCCTGCTTAAAGACGGTGAAGTACCTACTGCAGAACAAGTTCAAGACATTTTTGCTAAAAGCATTCGTCCTAAAATCATCAACTTGAAAACCGGTGAGTACGTTGAAGGTGATGCAAATACCTTTGACCAGCTCAAAGCCAGTAAAGACCCAGACCAAAGCCAGGCAGCTCCAGCAAACCCGGCCAAGGTGGCCCGCATTCCTAACAATGCTTTGGTCTACCAGGTTGTAAATGGGGAGCAGGTTGAAATGGTTGTTTTGCCCGTTGAAGGCAAAGGACTTTGGTCAACGCTCTACGGCTTTCTTGCTCTGGACAAGGATGTGAACACCATCAAGGGGCTCACTTTCTACCAACACGCAGAAACACCGGGACTTGGCGGCGAAGTAGACAACCCGAAATGGAAAGCACTTTGGCCAGGACGTAAAGCATTCGGCGAAGACGGCACACCCAAGATCGACGTGATCAAGGGTCAAGCCGGTCCTGTGGCTGAAGATCCACACCGGGTCGACGGCTTAAGCGGCGCAACCATCACGGCTCGCGGCGTTGGTTATCTTGTTCAATTCTGGCTCGGGGACCATGGTTTTGGCCCGTACCTCAAGCAGTTTAAGGAAAGGGGTAGCTGAGATGGCAAAAGCAGAAAAAGCAGCACTTCTCGATCCGCTATTTGATAACAACCCCATCGGCCTTCAGGTACTCGGTATCTGTTCGGCTCTTGCGGTGACCACCAAGCTCGAAACCGCATTGGTTATGAGCTTGGCTCTTACAGCGGTTGTGGCTCTCTCAAACATGTCGGTTAGTATCATTCGGAATAAGATTCCTTCTCACATCCGAATTGTTGTCATGCTGACCATTATTGCATCACTGGTTATTATCACCGACCAGGTCCTCAAGGCTTTTGTATACGACGTATCAAAGCAACTTTCGGTATTTGTTGGTTTGATTATTACCAACTGTATCGTCATGGGCCGTGCAGAAGCCTACGCCATGCAAAACAATCCATGGCACAGCTTTCTAGATGGAATTGGTAACGGATTGGGCTACAGCCTTTGTCTGATTATCGTAGCTTTCCTTCGCGAGCTCTTTGGCTCCGGTAAACTCATGGGAATTGATATTCTTCCACTCGCCACCGAAGGCGGTTGGTACACTCCCAACGGTTTGATGATGCTTGCTCCTTCAGCATTCGTAATTATTGGATTGCTGATCTGGGCTCTGCGTGTCTGGAAACCAGAGCAGGTGGAGGTAGACTAAAATGGAACATTATTTAAGCTTAGCTACGAAGGCTATCTTCGTAGAAAACATGGCTCTCGCCTTCTTCCTTGGAATGTGCACGTTCTTGGCTTGCTCCAAGAAAGTGGACAACGCCATGGGTCTGGGTGCTGCGGTAATCTTTGTTCTTTCGGTCACTTGTCCACTGAACAACCTCATCTACAACGGGCTCCTCAAAGAAGGCGCACTTACGTGGATCAGCGAAGACTTTGCAGCCACTGACCTTTCCTTTCTGAACTTCCTGGCAATGATTGGAACCATTGCTGCGGCGGTTCAAATCGTTGAAATGGCCCTGGATAAGTTCATGCCTGCGCTTTACTCAGCGCTCGGTATCTTCTTGCCTTTGATTGCGGTGAACTGTGCAATCCTCGGTTCTTCACTCTTCATGGTGGAGCGAGATTACAACTTCACT
>CAZZDT010000193.1:0-6619 GCA_964652435.1 uncultured Bdellovibrionales bacterium | reverse complement strand
CGCCGCCATTGTGGCCGTCTCTTTTTCATGCCCATGAGCGCGCGTATTACAAAAATCCCGGCCACGAGGCTGAAATGAAGCCTGGATTGATGTGTATTCTTAAAAGTCTCGTCCAAACTCGCTTCTCTTTGGTGTTCCTCATCCCATTATTGGGCTGGATTCCCGTGCTTTTCACCGGTTTCAAGCCCAATCGGCCTACTTTGGAAGCGAAAAACCGATCTTAGAGCCTCTTTACCGCTTTTTTCATGTTCCCATCTCGCTGCGCTTCTACTAGACGGGTCGAAACACAAATGAGGAGTTTTCCTATGGAAGTGGTTGTCGGCGATTTAATGAGTTCCGAACTCGTCACCCTCGCAGAGCATGAGTCACTTGATCTTGCAGATGAAATCATGAAGTTGGCCCGAATTCGCCATCTTCCTGTAGTGAACAACAACCGCCTGGTAGGACTTGTCACCCATCGCGACCTTCTGCGTGCCCAAGTCAGCTCGCTGACTGAGCTCTCTGAAGAAGAAAGTAAAGATATCAACAGCCACATCCCGGTTGCGCAAATCATGACCCGTCAGGTTCTGACCGTTAAGCCAACTACAACGGCACTCGAAGCGGCAACCATCATGGCTGAACGCAAAATCGGTTGTCTGCCAGTTGTCCTTGATGAAGAACTGCAGGGACTCATCACTGAAGCAGACTTCTTGAATCTCGTTATCAAGGCTCTGAAAACTTCAGACATCACCAAAGAAGACTAAGCCACTGAGCCGCTTGGCTCAGTCACCTCAGCTCTACCCATCTCGAAATCAAAAACGGTTGTCGCGAGGATCTTATAAGATTCAAAGGTAGGGTTGCGTCTAAAAAGAGGTGGCCGGAGTCACCTAATGCAGCAAGCAATGACTCCGGCCAAAAGAAGAGTAAATTCTTTATTGGTATTAAATTATTAGTATTTGATTATTAATATTTTTGAACGGCCCGCCTTTAAGGACGAGAACAAGTTAAATGGTCTGTAGGATTGTCTCGAAACTCGTCACTGTAAATCTCAGGACAGTTTTCGCGAATAGCATTCTTAAGCCGTGTTACTTCTGTCCAAGTCAACGCCATGGAATCAAAGACAATCGGGAATGTATCATCGGTCTCAACAACCGTAATCAAACCTTCCAGTAACCCTTCTCCCGTGTTCCAGATTGACTGAAAGTTTTCGATAAATGCTGTGACCACTTCCGGGTAACGGTTCGCAGAATAAATCACAACGTTCTCAATGGTGTTGTGCTCTGCATTGTCAGAGAAATTATAGCTTCCGCTGGCGACCTTATTGCCATCTACAATGATATATTTGTGGTGCATTTGAACTGCGTAAGAATAATTCCAGCGAAACGCATAGTACTTGTATCGAACATCCATACCAGCATTACCAAGTTCATAGCTGAAGTAATAACCAACATCATAGCACTTCTGCTCCTTCGAAGAGCGTCCACCAGCTTCCTCTAGGCACTCAGCAAGTTTACGTACTTGGTCACCTTGCTTCCAACCACTGATGTATTCTTGGCCGTCAAGATAGATGCGAATGTCCAAATCAGGGTTGCTCAAGTGTTTAGCCTTCAGTGCATCCGCAATGGGTCGGCTACGCATATGGCCTGAGGCAATCCAAATAGACTCCTCAGCTTCGTTAATGAGACTTACCAACCGATCCGCAACAGTATTGTAGCCGGTGCGAACTCGGAAAGTTGGTCCATAGCGAGACGAAATATAAGTCGTAAAATTGTCCGAGGTAAACGCAACATCTAATCCGTCTACACTTTCAAGTTCTGGACGCTCTACAAGTGTCGTCTCAAAATAAGATAGGTCATCGTTGTATTCAAAATCTCGTGAGTTTGCCCAAAGATGGTTAAACTCGCTCTGAAAAGTATTGGCTAGCTCCACATCACCTCGCGTGATGACGGTATTTTCGTCGTACTTGCTCGCACCACCGTATGACCAGTTACCACTTCCGGTTACGAGAGTCGTAAGCGCTGCATCATCGCCTTCATTTTGAACACCATCGAAGATGGCAAATTTATGGTGCATGATCTTGTTAACATATCGAACATCCATGCCCATGGACTCAAGGTGCGCAGACCGTGTTCCCTCAGGGTTCTTTCGCTCACTGGACGCTGGATCAAAAAGCACGCGAATCGCTACGCCTCGCTCCGCTGCTTCACCCAAAGCATTGCGAATAGAGGTATCGCTCATGCTGTACATCGCTACATCAATGGAGCGCTCGGCATTTTCAATACGCTCTTTAATGCGCTCTAAATGACTCTGATAATAAGGCATAGGACTGAAGATAACTTCAGTTTCAAGGGCAGGCGTAAGTTCTGGCTCTGCAACCACAAGGTCATCAAGGTGATAAACTTTCACCGTAGCGTGCAACGTCTCACTGCCTAGGTTTTGAACTCGCAGCGTCCAATTACGCACTTGAACATCCTCGGATTCAGCTCGAACAAATGGTGTTGTGCCGGTCTCTCCATAAATATCGATGGAGTAGTGCTTGCCGGAAAGTCGCGCCGGCACTGAGCCTGTTTGGCTCAAATGCGCTTCGAAATGCTCAGTCTTCACGCGATAGCGCTTGGTACGACCAGGAGCGAGGCTCAGGGTCATCGTGCGAAGAGGCTCAACGCCATCAAGATGACTCAATTCCACAGAATTGGTCTGACCGGTCTGCAGGTTTGCTTGAACCCCAGGGCTCTCAACGCCACAACCCGCCAACAAAGCGATCAGAGAGATCACTAAAACACTTTTAATATTAACAACTTGAAAAATAGAGAATGCTCGCAACGCTAACATCACTTCACTCCATACCGCGAGCGCAACAATGCGCATTCGCAATAAAAAACTTAGTTATGACAGCATTAGCGTCGGCTCGGATGAGCCTAAATGAACACGCTTGGGGACCGAGGCCGGCTGAACCCTAGAAAATCGCTCTTACAAGACATGTAAACCATTTGGCAAGAAAAAAATGTCCTACACTTGCCTACATCATGATGAGCTATGGGTTCTTAACGATCACTTCTTCGTTGGGTTATTTTTTTTCGCTTCTTCAATGTCAGTTTCTTGCTGACCATCGCGGCTGTAACCACAACCTAAATCAGGATCCTTCTGAAGACGTATGCAGTCCTTCTGGCTAATCTCGTTCAGAGGATCTTTAGGCTTAAGCTTCAGGCAACCCTTAAGCCAGCGGTCTGCTGCCTCTTTCGCGTTCACAGAATCTTCTCTATCGAATTTACAGAGATTGGCAGCTGCGAGTTCCGTGTACAATTCTACCTGATCGGTTTTGGTTCCCAACGCGCGTTGCAAATACTTGATCGAGCGATCAATGTCTCCGCGAATCCCGAAAAACAAATCCAACCACCAACTGTCTGGAACCAATCGATAATAAATTCCCAAACCATAATAGGTCGCGCCCAATGAGGTATTGGCCGAAGGAAAACGATAATGCTGGCCCGTGCTCACTGCTCGAAGCCATGCTCCCTCAACCACTGCACCTTTGCTGAGGGTATTAAAAATACCGGCATTGGTCGAAGAGCGTCCCACCAATGTACCGTAGTGCAGCTGGCAATTTATATCTTTGGGGTCAAGGTCCACGCATTCTTTCGCCCAAGCCACACCCTCATCCAGAAGCTTCCCTTTAATCTGTTTAGCGCTTGTGTCCATCACTTCGGTTCGAAAAAATATGTTCTTGGCCATGAGCCATTTCACTTTTGTATTCTTCGGGTATTTTTTGTTGAGCTCCCGCAATAACTTATCGGCCCCCATCAAATCTTGTTCCCGAATGGCCAATTCAGCTGCCCAAACCGATGCCCATGGCTCACCCTTTTCAACCGCATCCAGGTAACCCGTTGGCAGACAAGGATCGGCATCATTGATCGGTAAACATCCCTTAAAATCATAATCCTTGATAAAGCGGATGCCTTTTTCAGCCAGCACGCGGTCAAAGACCCCAGGATCTTTAAAGTTGTAGGGCTCTGCTGCAGCCGGTTCAGCGGCAGTCTCCTCCGTTGCCTGCCCCCACGCCACAGAACTCAGTCCCATCAACACTAAGCCAATGAATATACCTTTGCAGTTCACATATCTCTCCAAGTTATTTGACCCCTGATATGGTACTCCGCACGCCTAGCCGCTTCAACCTATGACTTTCCATGAATCAAGGGTGGCCCTTCGGTCCGTATTTGCCTAGATTGCCTATGCCGTCTCCTGGCACTCAGGAGACATTCATACAGGAAAAGACAATGCGTACGATTGGCATGATTGGAGTTCTCATGGTTATGGCTTCTGGCTGCATGACCCCTACCTCTCCTAAACTGCATATTCCCCTTGAGGAATATGAACTCGACAACGGTCTCCAAGTGGTTCTTCACCAAGATTCGGCGACTCCCTTGGCCCATGTTGAAATATGGTACCATGTAGGTTCCAAAGACGAGCCTCAAGGCCGCAGTGGATTTGCTCACCTATTCGAACACTTGATGTTTAATGGTTCTCAACATGCCGACGGCGAGTACTTTGCTCCACTTCAGCCCTTTGGCGCTCGCATCAACGGAACTACCAATAAAGACCGAACCAACTATTTCGAAACGGTTCCCTCGAATGTTCTGGAGCGAGCACTCTGGATGGAAGCAGACCGCATGGGTTTTCTCCTTCCGGCACTGACCCAAGCTAAACTTGATAACCAACGTGATGTGGTGCGTAATGAGCGTCGACAAAATTACGAAATCGCCCCCTATGCGAAATCACGCCAAGTCATCGCAGAAGCAGTTTGGGAAAAATCTCACCCCTACCATCGTCTAACCATTGGCAGTCACGAAGACTTAGAGGCCGCGAATCTCGACGATGTTAGAGATTTCTTTAATACCTGGTATGCACCCAACAACGCGACACTGGTTGTCTCCGGGGATTTTGATACCGCTCAAACCAAAGCCTGGATCGAACGTTACTTCGGCCCCATTCCAAAAGGAGCAGAGCCGCAACCGATCACCGTAGCCTCATCGCCTCTTCCCAAAGCCCAAACCATTGAACTTGAGGATAATGTGCAACTGCCTCGAGTCTACAACACATGGCAGAGCGCTCCGTTTCTTCAAGATGGCGACGCAGACCTCGATGTTCTGAGTTTGATTCTCAGCAACGGAAAGACATCCCGCCTCTACAAGCGCTTGGTTTATGAAGATAGAATAGCCAAAGATGTCTATGCTGCACAGTACAGCAGCCAACTGGGATCCACTTACAACATCATTGCCACCGCTGCCCCTGGCAAGGACATCGCCGATGTGCAAAAGGCAATCGATGAAGAGCTGGCAAAAATCTTAAAGGAAGGTCCAACTGAAGAAGAGGTAAGCCGAGCTAAAAATGCCTGGCAGAAATCTTTTTATCAAAGCATGGAAAGCGTGGCCGGAAAGGCCGGAATGCTGCAACGCTACAATCACTACCTAGGCAATCCAGATTCGGTTTCCAAAGACCTTCAACGTTACATGCAGATCACCAAAGAATCTGTTTCAAAATGGGCAAACAAGACAATCAACAACAATCACCGAGTCACGGTTATTGTAAAACCCACGGCAACTAAAAACGTAGCCAACTCAATTACAGGAGCAGTGAAATGAAAATTCATCTTCAAATGACTCTCTGCCTTCTGACCATCGGAGCCATCATGTCAACTTCTCTTGCCAATGCAGCTCAAGAACCATGGCCACCGATGCCGGAGCCCGGCCCAGCCCCTCAGTTTTCACCACCTGCCTATTCCAAGTTTAAATTAGGCAATGGAATCAATGTTACCTTTATCCAGGCAAGCAAGGTTCCAATCACACACTTACAAATCAACGCCTATTCTGGTTATGCTCAAGAACCCGCGGACAAAAGAGGGCTTGCGAACTTTGCCTCCAAAATGCCAATGGAGGGTACCGGAAGCCAAAGCGGGCTGGAAATCAGCCTGGCACTCCAAACCCTGGCTTCCAATATCCAGATCTATACGGAACTGGAGCACTCCAGCGCGGTCATGAATTCCCTGGACGATAAGCTGGATGCTACACTCGCCATTCTCTCCGACGTTCTGCAAAATCCAGCGTTTGAAGAAGCCAATGTTGAGCGAGTCCGAAAGAATCTCCAAAACTCCATTTACACCGAAAAAGATAATCTCAGACAAACTGCCGATAAGGTGTTTAGAAGTGTTCTCTTTGGCGATGAATACTTGGGTCAGTGGAAACGCGGTACACACGAGAGCGTACAAGGCATTCAGAAAGATGACCTTGCTAAGTGGCACGCTTCTGTTTGGCAGCCCGCCAACGTCGGTATCACCGTTGTCAGCGGACTCTCGCAAGAGACGATTCAAGCATCTCTAGAAAAAACATTCGGAACGTGGACCTCCGAGGCTAAAATGCTACCCGAGCTAACGGTCACCAAAAAGGAATCCCATCAGGGCGTAACCCTTTATTGGGTGCAAAAAGATGGTGCCAGCCAATCCGTAGTAACCTTAGGAAACATCGCACGAGCATTTGATCCGGCACACTCCACCGCAACCCAAGTTGGAAACCAAGCTCTTGGGGGCCAATTCACAGCTCGTATCAACATGAACCTACGGGAAGACAAAGGCTACACCTATGGAGCC
>CAZZDT010000192.1:0-6620 GCA_964652435.1 uncultured Bdellovibrionales bacterium | reverse complement strand
CACCTCTGAGGGGCAATGATGGATTGTGAGACATTGTCAGAATTCTTCCTCTTGAGACAAATTCAATAGTATTATTTGAGCCAGCATTCAAAGTGGTTCGAGAAAGACAGAGGTTGTCATGCGACTTTTATGGATGGTTGCTCTTTTAAGCTTAGCCGTCGATGTTCAGGCGGCGGAGCATCCCAATTGGAAAGAGTATATTAAGGCCAATCGATACAATTGCCCTGGTCCACTGGATACTTTGACCGAGCCCCGGGTTTTTGAAGCGGGCGGCAAAAAATACATTCAGTCGGGATATCGGGTAGAGGTTGAGGCGCCGGATGCGGATTCTCGAATTAAAATTGGTATTTTGAGTGCCAGCAAAGACCTCTCGGATTACACCCGAAAGAACTTAAGCGAGACTTTGGCGTGGTTTAAGAAGGAAGGGGCAGAGTGGATTGTGGCCAACGGTGACCTGGCCATAGACGAGTTTGATTTTGAAGAGCTTGTCGAAATCTTGGCCAAGACGAATCTTCCAACTTTAATTGTTTTGGGAAACAGCGACAGCCAAGGGAGTTGGGCAAGAATCTATCGCTCTGTTTTTGATAAATATCCCAACCTTTTTGATGGAACATTGGTTCGGCAAATTGTGGCGGACGATGCCGAGTTTTGGACCGTTGCTGGTTACCACAACAAAGCATTCATCCATAAAACGGGGGCATGTTCTTATAAAACTGAGGACGTTGATCTTATTCGGCGTAACTTGGAGCCCTCTCAAAAAGCCCCAGTGGTTCTGGTTTCCCACGGGCCACCTCAAGGAAAAGGCTTTCACGCTTTGGACCGAATTGCGGATAAAAAGAATGTTGGGGATCCTGACCTAACCAAATTGATCACAAAGCGGTCCATTCCCTTTGGCATTTTTGGGCATATTCTTGAAGCCGGTGGCCGGGCCGTGGGCGGTGCCTTTAAAAAGAAAATTCGGGAAAACACACCAAGCTCCAAGCTTTACCTGAATGCGGGAAGTGTCTCCGGCGATCCTTGGGGAATGCTGGATGGCTCAGCTTCCTATGGAATGGCCATCATGATGGAGATCAACGATTCCAAAGCCACTTACAAAGTGAAGCGGTTTAAATCCCAGTTCAACTAAGGTGTTGCAGCCCGGTTCTTGCGGTGACTGATTTTGGGTACCAAAGAACATGGAACACTGAAATCATTGAATAATTTGACCATTTTTGATGGCTTGGCCTTTGCTCAGAGAGAGATGAACCCTGAAATGAGGAGTTTTTATGTCTCAAAGCAAACACAAAGCCGTCTATGTCATTGTTGAAAATGAACGCTTGGAAAAGCCGCTTTTTCGGCGAGTGGGCACAGCATTTGTAAATAAAGATCAATCACTTAACGTTATTTTGGAAGCTTTACCTATTGAGGGTAGATTACATATTCGTGAGCCCAAACCTCACGATGAGAAAGGCGCACGGGCCCGTGGAGAGTTTTCCCTGTCGAAGGCATTTTAGGGTGAGTCTTGCGCGGTTAGGCTTGACCGTTGACGGTCGGGGCCCTAAGAGCGGGGAACATGCTTGGATTGATTGATCTTCTAACTGCGGCGCTGCCGCTGCTCTACGGATTGACGGCGGTGAACTATGCCGTCTTCTTCCTACGTGGAGATCCGTTTGCCGAGCGTACTTGCACACCGTTTTTGGCCGGCGCAGTTATCGTTCATCTGGGCTTTGTTATTCTGCTTTCCGCCTACTTTGGCCGAACGCCAGTTGCGACTTTACCGGAAGCCCTGAACTTGATCGCGCTCTCGGTAGCCATCACCTATCTTTACGTTGAACGCATTGAGAAGCACAGAAGTACTGGGGCATTTATCTTGCCTTTGGTGGTGCTTTTGCAATTGGCGTCCTCAGCCCTGCTCCCCCATTCCAACCCGGAAGTGACGCCCCAGAGCCACCTTTTCGATTCGTCGCTCTTTGGCCTGCACGCTATTGCGGCCATCCTGGGTTACACCGCTTTTGTCGTCGGGGCAGTTTATGGGCTGATGTATCTGCTGCTTTACCGTTCTTTGAAGGCCAAGAATTTCGGAATTATCTTTGAGCGTCTGCCTTCTTTGGATGTGCTCAGTAAAATGGTCTTTGGAGCTACGTTTCTTGGGTGGATCTTCTTGACGATAACGATTTTGCTGGGCGTTGGAATGAGCATGGGGCATCTGCCTGAGTTTTATTTAGATCCCAAATTTCTTTCGACCTTGGCGGTCTGGGCTGTGTACGGCTTGGCTGTGGTTACTTGGTATGCGCTGAATTGGCGCGGGGCTCGGGCGGTTTATTTTTCTCTGGCAGGTTTTGTTTTTGCATTGGTAGCGATGATGGGCTCAGCATTTTTCTGGAGTTCGTTTCACGCATTTTTAACTTAAGTGGCGAAGTATTGTGTCTGGTGAACTTTCAATAGAACTCAATTTAACGGGTATCAGTATTCATACTGCTCCAATTGGAGTGCTTGAGCGCGTGGCCTTGAGTACGGATGAGATTCGCGAAGTTTATCAGCGTTTGCTGGGTCACGAGGATGTTTCCGATGCTTTGGTTCTTTCAACTTGCAATCGAACTGAGATTTATACCACGACTTCAAACGGTAACCGGCTTGGTACTTTTGTCAGCGATGTACTCAAAGGGGTAACTGGGGCCGGGCGCTTTCCGACTCACTCGCATATTTACGAAAAGTCGGGACGGGATGGAGTCGAGCATTTGTTTCGCGTGGCTTGCGGCTTGGACTCTCTGGTTCTCGGAGAGACTCAAATCTTGGGGCAGCTCAAATCCTCTTGGGATGGACTCAAAGAGCATTGGAGTCCAACCACCTATTTCGAGAAACTTGTCCAAGGTGCCTTTCGTGTTGCGGGTCAAAGCCGCACCAGTACCAGCATTGGTGCAGGGGCAGTGTCTGTGGCATCGGCAGGTGTTCACTTGACCACAAGGATTTTCTCCGACTTTTCTGAGTCCAATGTTTTAGTTGTTGGGGCTGGCGAAACGGGGCGTTTGGTCGCGCAGCATTTGATGGGCCACCAGCCGCGTTCACTTACGGTCGTAAACAGAAGTATTGAGGCCGCTGAATCACTGGCTTTTCCGTTAGGGGGCCAAGCGCTGGGCTTGGACCAGCTACCACAAGCTTTGTGCCGTGCTGACATTGTTGCCTGCGCAGCAAGTGTGGATCAGCCCTTGGTTACATGTGAGATGATTCAACATGCTCAACAAGTGCGAGGCCGCAAAAGTTTGGCCATTTTGGACCTTGGCTTGCCGCGAAATGTTGAAGCGAAGGCTGGTGAGTTGGCGAACGTTTTTGTTCAAGATATCGAGAGCCTTGGCCGTGTTGTGGATGCCAATTTAAGCCGTCGGCGCAAGGAAATCCCGCAGGTAGAGGCTTTGATCGATGAGGAAATCACCCGTCTGGTTGCCTGGCGAAGATCGCTACGGGCAGCACCTGTGATCACTGCGCTAAGAGCTCAGGTGGAAAATTTTCGTCAAGCCGAGGTTGCGAGAGCCACGAAAGGTTTGACCGATGCAGAAAAACAAGCGGTGGAGTCTGCAACTCGGGCGGTAACCAATAAACTTCTGCATGGCCCGATGACCGCAATTCGTGATTATGCCACTCAGGCTGAGCAAGAAGCTGAAGCTTTGAACGTGATTAAAAAGCTTTTCGTGAATCTCGAGCGCCCTGATTCGGACGGTTCTGAATCATAAATCAGCTTTGTTGATCACCAAACCCTTAAAAAACTCAATGATATCAGCCGACTCGTAAAGTGGTCGCCCGTTGATAAACAAACATGGCACTTGGCGCTTACCGCCCACCTCCACCAGGAGTTTCTTGGCCTGACGATCTCGCCTTGTGTCTTTGAGAATGAGAGGTACTTCAAGCGTTTGGGCCCACTGCATGACTCGGTGGCAAAAAAAGCAGGTTTCTGAGTGAAACAAGATCAATTCAAGACTTTCACCCTGGGAACTGAGTGCTTTATGCTTTGGAAATAGTTTTTGCTCGGGATTATTGTTCATATTCTCCACACTGGGCTTAAATGATGCTTCTGGCAAGCTCGATCTTGGGTTTCAGAGAGGCGTAAAGATGGCTTGACGCCATGGGGTCACCTCCCTATAAGCCCGATGGTGGCTTACGGTTTTCGGGGGTCATTTCCCCTGGGCCCGAATACAGAGAATAATAGCTTAGGTTCAACGGTTTAGAGCTTATTTGTGAGACAAGCGTGAAGATACGAGAGGGTTCACCCGCAATACAGGAAGCGCAATCTTTGGGTAGCCAAATCAAAGATTTATTAGCGCTGGCAAAGCCCCGGCTTTCGGTATTCGTCATTTTGACGGCCGTTGGCGGGATATCCTTTGCTCCGGGTACGCATCCTCCGTTGAAATCTCTGATCGCCATTTTGATGACCGCATTGATTGTAGGGGGCGCCAATGCCCTGAACTGCTTCTTTGAACGAGACAAAGACGGCCAAATGCGCCGAACCATGACCCGTCCCTTTCCATCAGGGCGTTTGCCATTGGGCTGGCCTATGGTGTTTTGGCTGGTGGTGGTTCTTATTGCGCTTCCGGTTTTGGCTTGGGCCTCCAACCTTCTGACAGCAGGCCTTGGATTGGGAGCACTGGTTACTTACGCATTCATTTACACGCCTCTGAAGTACAAAACGCCTCAGGCTTTGTACATCGGAGCCATTCCAGGAGCGGCTCCGCCTCTGATGGGCTGGACCACAGTGACAAATTCTATCGATTTGGGTGGTTTGGCGCTCTTTGCCGTACTCTTTTTTTGGCAACTTCCGCATTTTCTCGCCATTAGCCTCTACTTAAAGGAGGATTACGGTCGGGCCGGTATGAAATTGTACTCCATTGTTTATGGGGAACGCCGTACCCGGATCGGGATTGTGGTGACTTCGGTATTGTTAATACCAGCAACTCTCAGCCTCGTTCCCCTAGGGCTCGCGAATATGTTCTACGGAGCATGTGCATTGGTCCTTGGTGCGGCAATGGTTTTATACAGCCTTAAGGGGCTGCGACCAGGGGCGGGAAATAAGTGGGCCAGAAGTATGTTTCTGGCAACCTTAATTTATATTCCTTTGCTCTTTGGCGCGATGGTAGCTGGAGCAGTTTAAATCAGTGGCAGTACATCTTGCGATGACGGATTTGGAAGATAGCCTTTCCGAAGCGGTAGGTACGTCTAATCCCAGGTTAGCGGTGCGAGGGTTTTCTCTCATGCTGGACAATCGAGTGGTGCTGGACGACCTCTACTTCGAGGTGGCTAAGGGCGAAGTCTTGGGCATTTTAGGCCCCAATGGCTGCGGCAAATCGACTTTATTAAAATGCATGACCGGGCTTTGGAAGCCAGACCGAGGCACTCTTTGGCTTGATGGCGAGGCATTGGAGCCCACCGCTCGAAAGTTGAGGGCGGTGCTGGGAGTGGTTTTTCAAGAGCCCAGTTTAGATAACGAGCTTAGTGCTGCCGCTAACTTAAGGCTGGCTGGTTCTCTCTACGGAATTTCGGGCGCCGAGATCAATCAGCGCCTGGAAGAGCTCCTTTCGTTTATGGAACTCTCGGGCCGAGCCAAGGACAAAACGTCGACTTTTTCTGGGGGAATGCGGCGGCGCCTCGAGCTGGCGCGTTCTTTGATTCATAACCCTGAAGTTTTGCTCTTGGACGAGCCGACTGAAGGTTTGGATGCGGTTGCTGTTCAGCGGACGTGGCAACGCATTTTAGCGCTGCGTGATTTCAGAGAACTTTCGGTTTTGGTGACGACCCATCGTGCAGAAGAGGCCGCCAGTTGTGATCGATTGGTGGTGATGGACCGTGGACACGTGATTTGTACGGAAACCCCCGAGCGTTTGATGAGCAATGTGGCCGGTGAGGTTATTTGTATGGTGGCCGACGAGCCCGAGGACGTGGTCCGAGGCCTTAAGGAAACATTTGGTGCCAATCCACGAATTATTGATGGTGTGGTTGAGTGGGAACGTCCGGATGCCCATGCTTGGGTTCCTCAAATTGTCGAGTCGTTCGAAACCAGATTGTTTAAATCCATTACTGTACGGCGCCCAACTTTGGCCGATGCGTTTTATCATTTAACGGGCCACGGTTTGAGAGTTGAGGATGAATCGTGAAGGCACTGCAGTTTGATTTGAGTACAATTTACGTTTTGTGGCGCCGAGATTTGATGCGCTTTTTTACGCGCCCAACGCGGTTGGCTGGCGCTCTTTTGCAGCCACTTATTCTGTGGTTGATCTTGGGCGCAGGGATGGCCCCAACCTTTGGGTTGCCAGAAGTTGAAATTCCTTATTCGGAATACCTCTTTCCCGGTGTCGTGATGATGGTTCTGGTCTTTTCTTCCATCTTTTCGACCATCAGCATCATTGAAGAGCGTTCGGCTGGTTTTATTCAAATGGTGCTCGCGGGCCCGGGCTCTCGCTCTGCTTTGGTTATCGGGAAATGTTTGGGGGCAACCAGTGTGGCTCTGCTTCAGGTGTCGCTCTTTATTTTACTGGCGCCGCTTGCGGGTATCGAACTCTCAAACATTGCTTGGTCCCTGCTGCTATCGGTCATGATGTTGATGAGCCTTGGTTTAACGGCACTTGGATTCTTTGTGGCTTGGCTGGTGGACAATA
>CAZZDT010000191.1:0-6642 GCA_964652435.1 uncultured Bdellovibrionales bacterium | reverse complement strand
GGGAGAACGAATCATGGCTAACGATTCAAATAAAAAACAAGGCTCTGATAAAAACGAATTCATGGGATTTGAAGCAGAGGACCTCGGGGAAATATCCGGTCTTTTTGTGAAGAAAGAGCCAGCACCTACCGCCAAACGCAAATCCAAACGTGCAAAATCAGCCGTTAAAGATCTGCGAACGCTGCTAAGCGAAGCTAAAGAACGCGGCTTTGTACTTCTCAAAGAAATCAAAAAAGCCATCCCAGACGCGACCAACAATGCTCAACTGAAAAAAGCGGTGACTCAATTCGATAAAGCAGGAATTGATGTTTTAGAGCGCGCTCGTAAATCACGTAGCAAAGCCACTCCCGTTAAAACCGGAACCCTCGAAAACGATGCATCAGTTGATCCCGTTCGACTCTATTTACGTAAAATGGGCTCTGCCCCTCTCCTTAGTCGTGAGGGCGAAGTTGAAATTGCAAAACGCATCGAGGCTGGCCAAAAGGAAATTTTCGAGACCATCACATCATCGGCTGTTGCGATTCAAGCTATCTTAGAGCTTGCCGAAAAGCTCAAGCTTGGAAGCATTGATATCTCTGAAGTCCTCATGGACCATGAAGATGCAGTCACCGAAGAAGAAAAAGAAATTCTTGTAGACAAAACCGTTAAGCGAATTGAAAAGCTGGGCAAAGCTTTCGACGAGCTTATGACCCAAGAAACGGCCTTTGCGAAGAAGCAAAAGAGTCCTGAACAAGAGCCACCGGCAAAACTGGTTAAGCAACGTCAAAAGGTTATCGAACTTCTCGAGTCACTCCGACTTCAAACACAACAGGTTCAACGTGTCCTGGCAATGCTGAAAGCCTATGTACGCCGAGCCGACAAAGCTGAACGTGACCTTAGAAAACTCTCTTTGCAGTTCAACATCTCAAGCGCCGACCTAAAATATCTCAGTGCCAAAGCACCCAAGACCACGCGAGAGTTGGTAAACAAATTCGGACTGGAGCCGAAGAATGCTGAAGTTGCCCTAAAAGGCATTCATCACTTCAACAAACGCATCCAGCGCGTTGAGCAAGAAGCACATGTTAGCATTGATTCCTTAAGGACAACCTTTGAGGCTATCAGTCATGCAGAGTGCAAAACTGAACAGGCCAAAAAAGAATTGGTCGAAGCAAACCTGAGGCTCGTTGTCTCTATTGCCAAAAAATACACCAACCGCGGACTTCAGTTTTTAGACCTCGTTCAAGAAGGTAATATTGGCCTGATGCGAGGCGTGGAAAAATTCGAGTATCAACGTGGATATAAATTCTCGACCTATGCCACTTGGTGGATTCGTCAAGCCATTACCCGCGCAATTGCCGATCAAGGTCGTACCATTCGAATTCCCGTTCATATGATTGAGTCGGTTAACAAGGTTCTGCGAACCAGTCGTTATCTTCTTCAAGACCTTGGGCGTGAACCAACGCCACAAGAAATCGCAGACAAGATGGACCTCGGCATTGATAAAGTACGCAAGGTTCTCAGCATTACCAAGGAGCCAGTATCCTTGGACACACCCATTGGTGAGGACGAAGATGCATCTCTTGGCGATTTGATTGAAAACAAGAAGGTTGCATCGCCGGCGGACGCGGCCATTGGTGACAACCTAACCTCTCAAATCAGACAAGCATTGGCCACCCTCACCCCTCGCGAAGAAAAAATTCTTCGAATGCGTTTCGGCATTGGTGAAAAGAGTGACCATACTCTCGAAGAAGTCGGGCATGACTTCAACGTCACGCGGGAGCGAATCCGGCAAATTGAGGCAAAAGCACTTCGTAAGCTACGGCATCCATCACGGACGAAGATTCTATCGAGCTTTGTCGAGTAGGACTCTAGGGCGCCTTCGAATCATTCGAATAAGCGCCCAAGATACCAAAACGAACCATTCCAAACGTCCCGTCGTCTGACAGGTACAACCACTCTGCGAGTCTATATCCGTCTCGTCACCTTCGAACTGTCTCTCCGGCTCGACGACCCAGCTCAGTTTATCCCCGTCCTTACGCAATACTGGCACAATGCTCTTGTAGCGCCCTCCTTGGGTTATACGTAGAACCCAATCACCATCTACCCAACTTGCTGTATCCACCTCGAATTCAAAATAACCGCGCTCGTATCCAACTCTCTTGGAAATAACTCTCCTGGCTAGGTTGGGACCCAAAAACGATATCTCCGTGGGCTCCACTGAAAAGTGCTCACCTAACAAATACCGACCATCTCCCAGGGATACCAATTCCGGGGGACTTTCGGTGACCTCATGGTCGTCAGCGAAAAATACCGCCCATGGATAGCGGGCAAGCGCTTCTGCCTCGGCATCGATCACCACCAGATCCCAAAACCCACGGCTCTCTCGCTTGACGCGTTGTAAACCATAGAGTTCAAAAGAGACCACATCACCTTTGATTTCAAATTCTAAAGGCTGGGGTTCGCCAAGCCCAATTCGATAGAGAGCCAGTTGAGCCCCGGACTCCAAAAGGGCAACAAGCTGAGCCGATTCGAGCCATCCTCGATACTCTGAACTTGCGTCTCGCGTTAGACCACCGTGACTCTCAATCACAATGTTTACGGACGGCGCCAAAGTGACTTCTAAGAATTCTCCGAGTTCAACGTCTATTTGTTGCGATTCAAATCCAGGAGCCGAAACGATGACCTCACCAGCCGAAGGGCCGGTCGGTCGAAAGAAAGTACCGGTTTGGGGATCTGACATCATCGCCGCTCCCAAATCACTTACCGTGACTAAAGCTTCCATTCCTTGTCCCAAGGGATCAACAACTCTCCCTCTTAAACCCGGTGTTTGATAAAAATCTAGAACACTTTCTATATGAGATTGAACGAGGTCTGGAATAAACTGCACTGGTGGCGCTTTATCAACGCTTACTTCCAGGGTGTAGTCGTGGCCACCCCGAACACCGTAGAGCCAATCGGTTGCCTCTCCGTTCACCATGTACCACTGGGCACCGTTGGTAATCCAAAAATCAGGCATGGAGGTTGTTTCAAGGTATCTCTCGCCAACCTCTCTAAACCAATCCTCATCGAGTGATACCTCGGTTTGATAATTCCAAACCCAACCAAAATTGGATGCTCCTGAATGCACTGACAAGTTATGGTGAAATGCACGGTTCATACTTAAATCGTATAGCGCCAAAGTCTCAGGCTCAGAAAAAGCATGCTCTCCACTTTGCGGCGTTCTCTCAAAAGCCCACGAGAAGTTCCGATTAAGGTCTACCCCGTTGCGATTGCGACGCTCAAAATCCAGAACACCATCGGGGTTTAACATGGGAATCAGCCATAACTCGTGACCATTGACCAGACGCTTAATCGAATCATCCTCAGCGTATCGACCTAAAAGCGCCCAAGCAGTTGCAATAACAACCTCCACCGACGCCCACTCATCACCATGGTAAGCACCCACCATTCTCATACATGGTTCGTTCAATTCATAATCTGAGACGTTATCCGAAATAACAATTGCATCTATTGGGCGATTATCAACGGAATAGCCTATGACACTTAACCGTACCAAATCAGGATAGAGCTCAACCATGGATTCGATGGCATCTCGCATCGTTTCGGGACGGTGGTAATCTCCGCCAATATCCTTTTGCCCGGTCGCGGGACGCAGAGAACGAACATCAGGTGCAATCAACTCATACGCAACATTCCAGCGTTCGATTTCGTCCAATGCTTCCTGAGGAACGTAAACGTGAGTTCGCTGAGGCGTTCCTCCCTCAATCATATGCTCGATGGATTTAAGATATTCACTTGGAAAGTGTTGGCGTTCAAACGCAACAAGCGACCAAACCCGTGTGTCCTGGCTTGCCCAAGATGGCAACCAGGCACACAAGATCAAGCATGAAACCAACCACTTCATAGTTTGATACTATGAAATCAAATCAGTGAGGCAAAGCTAAGCACCAGATTTAATAACACCCTTAGCAATCAAGAGCTGAACCAGTTGCTCAACACACTCATCAATCGGTTGTTCATGGGTACTGAATTTGCAGTCTGGGTTCTCAGGAGCTTCATAGGGTGCCGTTACACCAGGAAAATCCTTAATCTCTCCAACATCTGCCTTAGCGTAGAGTCCAGCTGGGTCGTTTTGCCGACAGAATTCTAATGGCGCGTCCACATGAACCTCAAAGAATCTGTCTTCACCGATCAACTCTTTGGCACGACCGCGCGTATCCGCAAATGGAGCAACAAACGAGCAAATACAAATCGTCCCTGCTTCATTTAAGAGATGAGCCATTTCAGAAACACGCCTTAGGTTCTCATCTCGTCCTTTGACTGAGAAACCAAGGTCACGCCCCAAACCAAGACGCATCTTCTGTCCTTCCAAGACCACAACATTAACGCCGCTTTCAAAAAGACGACGCTCCAAAGCATACGCGATCGAACGCTTTCGTGTTCCAGTCAGTCCAGTGAGCAACAAAGTTGCCGGCTGGTGACCTTGCTTTTCAACCCGTTCTTCTAAGCGCACATGGCCCGCAGCTTGCTGACGTTCGAGGTATCCGCCATGGGGAGTGCTCTTCCAATTACCTAGGTCGGCTCGATCTGCATCCTGCAATGGACCGATGATCATCGCGGCACCAACGGTGTTGTTGGTCATTCGATCAACAATAATCAATGAGCCTGTTGCCGAATTTCGTCGGTACGGGTCAAAAGTAATCGGCTGATTCAAAGTAAATGCGCATCGCCCAATTTCGTTGAGTCCAAGTGAATCGGTTTGATTCTTACGCAGTGTATTGACGTCAACTTGATAACGTAGGTCTGAGATTCGACCGGGAACAACTTGAGTTCCCTGCTTCACCACATAGCTCTTCTCAAGACTCATGGGTGTATCGCTCATCCATACGACCATAGCCTCAAAGCATCGATCCACCATAGGTCGATTTTGTGGATGCACCAGAACATCCCCGCGACTGATGTCGGTCTCGTTTTCCAAGACCAGAGTCAACGCCTGCGAGGACACCCCGGATTCAACCGGGCCATTGGGGTCACGAACTTCCTTAACCTTATTGGTTACACCAGAAGGCAAAACCAAAACTTCATCACCCGGGCGAACAACACCACTGGCAACATTACCCATGTAACCGCGAAAATTCGAATCAGGTCTTGAAACATATTGAACCGGAAAACGAAAATCGATGAGGTTTCGGTCACTGGCGATATGGACAGTCTCAAGATGACTTAAAAGATTGCGCCCTTTGTACCACTCCATTTTTTCGCTTGGATGCGTAACATTATCACCTTCCAAGGCGCTCACGGGAATAAAGGTCAGGTCGGTTAATTCAAGTCGGGCCGCAAATTCAGTGAATTCAGCCGCAATCTCTCTAAAGCGCTCTTCGCTGTAATCAACAAGGTCCATCTTATTGATCGCCACGACCAAGTGAGGAATCCGCAGAAGCGAAGCCAAAAATGCGTGACGTCTTGATTGCACCAACACACCCTTCGAGGCATCCAACAAAATAATCATTAAGGATGCGGTCGACGAGCCCGTTACCATGTTTCGGGTATACTGCTCGTGGCCCGGAGAGTCCGCGATGATAAACTTGCGGCGCGGTGTAGAGAAATAACGATACGCAACATCAATGGTGATGCCCTGCTCGCGCTCAGCTTTCAGACCATCTGTTAAAAGCGCCAGGTCGACCCGCTCGCCAGCTGAGCCCTGCTTCTTTGATGCCTTTTCGATGGCATCCAATTGATCTTCGTAAATGCCTTTGGACTCATAGAGAAGCCGACCAATCAAAGTTGATTTGCCATCATCTACACTACCTGCCGTTACCAGCCGTAGAAGATCCATCCGTTCATTTTCAGCAAGAAGTTCATCAATAGACATCAGAAGTAACCCTCCCGCTTCTTTTGCTCCATAGAGCCTTCTTGATCAAAATCAATCACTCGATTCTCTCGTTCACTCTTACGAGTCAGCAATGTCTCTTCAATGATCTCTGGTAAAGTTGTGGCCTCAGACTCAATGGCCGCTGTTACCGGGTAACAACCCAACGAGCGAAAACGAACCATCTTCATCTCTGGCTCTTCACCTGGCTCTAGAGGAATACGTTCATCATCCACCATGATATTCAAACCATCACGCATAACGATGGGTCGCTTGGCTGCATAATAAAGCGGAACTATCGGAATCTGCTCTTTATAGATGTAAAGCCAGATATCCAGCTCCGTCCAATTGGATAGTGGGAAAACGCGAATGCTCTCGCCTTTATGAACTTTACCGTTGTAGAGATTCCACAGCTCAGGTCTTTGGTTCTTCGGGTCCCACTGGTGAAATTTATCGCGGAATGAATAGATACGCTCTTTTGCCCGAGATTTCTCTTCATCGCGCCGCGCACCACCAAAAGCAGCATCGTAGCCACCCTTGTCCAAAGCCTGAAGCAGTGCCTCAGTTTTGTATGCATGAGTGTAAGTCTGGCTTCCGTGAACGAAAGGCGAAATCCCCGCAGCAACAGCATCCTGGTTGGTGTGAACCAATAAATCTAAGCCTTGCTCTTTACAGAAATTATCGCGGAACTCGGTCATTTCGCGAAACTTATAAGTGGTATCAACATGCAAAAGGGGAAACGGTACAGGCCCCGGTGCAAAGGCCTTTTGCGCCAGCCGCACCATACATGATGA
>CAZZDT010000190.1:0-6655 GCA_964652435.1 uncultured Bdellovibrionales bacterium | reverse complement strand
AAAACACAAAATCAGATACCGACAAACTCCGTTATCAAGAAGTTTCACCCAGCGATGCAGCCAATGAGTCCGGGGAAATGTTCACAGTAAAACTTCGCTACAAAAATCCACGCGGTAAGAAAAGTAAACTTATCAGCCAGCGTGCTCTCTTTGACGAGGCAATAGAGCCCAGCGAAAACCTCCTTTTTGCATCGTCCGTGGTTGAATTTGGTCTGCTTCTTCGAAACTCCAAGCATAAGGAAGGTGCCTCTTATCAGGCGGTTCTAAGTCGAGCCCAGGATGCGTTGGGCGAAGACAACCATGGATATCGGGATGAATTTATCAAACTGGTCAAAACAGCCGAGCTCCTCCAATAACATCGGCTGTTTTGCTTCACTCGGCTGCCCAATCCCCGCAGGGCAGCCGGGTGCTCTTCTGCAAATCGAAGAAACTGTGCTAAAGTCCAACATGATGACAAGCCATCCAACCTCGAACACCGCCTCCGAAGAAATCGAGCCCATCGTTGCGGCGGCCATTCGCGGTGATGCGAAATCGCGAGAATGGCTCATCACCCGCTACCGTTATTTTATCCGCCGTTCCGTCCTAGATTTCAGAAATTCTCCGTCTTCGCGCCACCGTGATGACACCATGGATCTCGAGCAAGAAATTGCCATCGCAGTATTGGAGAACTTATCTGAATACGAATGGCAAGGACGCAAGGCTTTTCATGCTTGGCTAAGAAAAATTGCCAAAGGTGAACTCATCGACCGCTACCGATACCAGCATGCGCAAAAACGAAACATCGCAATGGACACCGGCACCCATGCACTCCAGTCCCATCCAAAGGGTGGTGCCGGACTCGAAACACAAGCAGACGTTCACCAAAAGTTTGCAACGCTGCAAGAACTTCTGGACCAGCTACCGGCCGCTCAGGCCCAAGCTGTGATGCTCTTCCACATGGGGCATGCCCATAAAGAAATCGGAGAAATTCTGGATTGCAGCGCTGAAGCAGCCCGTAAACTCGTGGCCCGAGGCCGAGCACGCCTGGTCACTTTAAAAGGCGAAGTGAATCAATAAATTTTCGCCTGGACTGTATCTTCTAAAGATTATCTTGAAGCGGTGCCACATTCAGAGCCTCCGTGGACATCAAATTCACGGTGACTTCAACGGGTGCCTGAATTCCTATCCCGGGAATCAACATGCCATAAACAGCTTCCTGCATGCACTTCTCTTGAGTCTCAGAAAGCAATCTAGACACCGCATGCAAATTCATCTTCATGATTCGCTCATTCTCAATGGTCAAAGTCGCGCGAAAACCGGGTACTAAATCTTGCTGCCCAGTCATAGAATCCACAAAACATCGATGCATGGTTTTTCCATGAATGACCGCGGTATAGGCCAGGCTTTCATGCATAGCTTCCTCTAAAGCCACATGCGCAGCTTGAAGCCTATCTAATTCATATGCCGTGCTAAGATGAACCATGCCGAGACCCAACGCTACCACCGTGACGCCCCAAGCCCACGTGGTCAAAAACTTACTCTTAGAAAATCGCAGCCAACGTGATGCGGAAACCACATTCCACACCGAACGATAAGGTGGACACTTTGTCAGAGCAGCCAACATCTCCTCACCATCATAGAACCGACGTTGTGGATCAGGGTGCAATGACCGCATCACCAACTCATCCATTTGAGGAGAAAGCTCGGGGACGTAATGACTGGGAGGAAAGGGTGGGTGATGCGAGGAAAATGCTACGCGATCCGCATAAGTGGCCGCTTCGAACGGCGTATGCTGGGTTAAGAGTTCAAAGAGTGTTGCTCCCAAAGCATAGGTGTCGGTCCAAGAACCAATCGCTTCTTGTTCACCACGCAACTGTTCTGGCGCAGCGTAACGGTATGACCCGATGAATGCTCCAGTGGCCGTGAACCGGTCATCACCAGCCTCGGACGCAATGGCGATACCAAAATCAATCACCTTCACGCCATCCTCAAGAGTCACCATAATATTTCGAGGTTTAATATCTCGATGAATCACCTTGCGACTGTGGGCATGAGCTAAAGCCTGAGACACCTCGGATGCCAACCGGAGAGCAACGTGGGCTGGCAACGGTGCCGTGGTAAAGAGTTCTTCGTGAATCCCCCCGTGTAACAACTCAAAAGCCTTCACCAGCCAGGAATCAGGATCTTCATGATCAACATGGGGGGCAACATCCATCAAGTCCCGCAGCGTGAAACCATCGATGTATTCACTGGCCAGATAAGGCCGCTCTTGGGCGAGTCCACAAGCATACACCCGCGCAATGCCATCATGAGAAAGCTGAGCCGCCAGGTCGGCCTCACGCTTAAACCTCTGTAATCCGCCGGGCACGTTTTGCCTAAGTATCTTCAGAGCACACAGGCGCTCGGGGGCAATCTGCTGGGCCAAATACACTTCGCCCATACCGCCCATGCCCACACGCTCGACCAACTTATAACCGTCCACCTCAATGGCATCGGCCGGTGGAGGGCCAAGTGGCTGCGTGCCCCCAAAAAGCTCACTGAGGTCCTCTTGCAAGGACATCAGCACCGCCAGATGGTTGCGTAACTTCGGCAGCCCTGGGTGCTTCAAGCAAAGAGCATCCACATCAAGTGCTTCACCCCGTTGCATGGCCTCATCGCATTGCTGAATCACATCTGTAAGTGTGCTCATTCAAAACGTTTTTCTGACCCAATGGCCGGTAATTCTATATCATCTCAGGTATTTTTGAGTTTAGCGGTTTCAATCTAAAGGGTCCAATCCAGCAAGCCCCAACAAGAAAAAGTCAGCTTTTTAAAATAACTACCTTTGACCACATAGAACTTCGTCTTCGTCGTTCCTACCCTATAGATTGGGCGATTTCGGCGAAAAGGAGCCAACCATGATTTGCAGCATCAGCAATCTTAAACCTGAGCAACTCACGCGTATTCAGGACCTTGAAAAAGAGTTAGGCCAAACCCTCCTGGCTATTTCGTTTCAGGATGTTGAAATGTCCAATCCTGCCGATGACACCATTCGAAGAATCCAAGAAGCTGAAAAAGAACTGGGCGTGGTACTGCTTGCAGTCAAAGGCTGAGAAGTCGACCTCAAACGTCATTCTGCTTTTGTAAGTGTCTCTCACGAAGCAGCAAAAACAGGGGCCAAGCGACCGCGTAAGCCACCAATACCGCCACAGGAATACAGAACAACCCACGCTTCATCTGAATGCGTGAACTTTCGGCTATACAAAAAACAATAAAACCCCAGAGCCCAATGGTGACATCCACTGAAATAAAACTCGCTGCGGGATTGGCAAATCCGTCCGAGATGAATTTACCCCAATCAAAAGCCAGGAGATTGGCCAGCGTAAACTCGCCACTTGTCTGCTCCACAAACTGGATCAAGTAGTATTGAGTCCACACGAAACCCACCACGGTCATCACTGCGTAAATAACTTGGCGAATGGTTGATGCGTGCTTCAACATTATTTCTTCTTAAAGGCTGCCTGCCCCTTATCAATCACTTTCAATAGCTGCTTAGCCGATGAACTCGCCTGAGCTTCAAAAGCTTTACGAACCTCTTTGCCTTTTTTCTGGAAAACTTTCTTTTCTGCTGACGTGAGTTCGTAAACCTTAATTCCGTAACTCTTGAAGTTTTCTATCAACTGGCCCTCAAGTTGTCTTACTCCCGCACGACCTTCTTCTGCATCCTCTTGAGCATGCGCTAGACAAGCCTTCTGCAAATCAGCATCGAGCGTATCGAAAAACTTCTTGCTGTAGACGATGGTTGCAGGCTGGTACACGTGTTTCGTCAGTGTGAAGTGCGTAATGTGTGGCTGCCAGTTGGCCGCAAATGTATAAAGCGGTGTTTGTCCAAATGCCGTGACCTTCTTGGAACTCAGAGCATCTACCACGTCTGGGATATCCAAAGGAACCGGCGTGGCCCCAATGGTTTTCCAGGTCAGCGGGTGAATGACTGAAGGCTGAACGCGAATAGGAACCCCGGCAAAGTCTGCTGGGCTTTTCGTAAACTTCCCGTTGTTGCCGACACTCTGCCAGCCATTCTCCGCCCACTGATAAAAAGTGAGATCACCCTTGGCCATGATCTGACGGACCAAAGGCGTGGCATGATTGTCTAAAACGTAATCTACTTGCTCCGTAGAATCCCAAAGAAAGGGAAGGTCGAACACTTCAAACTCAGGAATATGGAAGTTCATGGCCGAGAGGGTTCCACCATACATGTGCAAATCTGAAGCGATAACCTTCTTCAAACACTCTTGCTCACCACCCTTAGCACCACCCCAGTAGACTTTCATCTTAATGACGCCACCAGAATCTTTACGAATGTGCTTCTTAATCCCTTTGGTCTGCTGTTCCCAAGGCGTACCCGGCGGAGCCACTGTACAAACCTTCAACTTGATTTTCTTTGCACTGGCAGTTGCTCCGAGAAATACCGAGGCTAACGCAAAAATACTTGCGAGCATGCAAATAGAGAACGACCTACGAGTTCGGCCCATATCGCTTCATCCCTTTTATCCTACGACGACTGAATTGCCTTACGAATTCAACCGGTCCCAACCCGGCCTAGGCAACACCATAAAATCAAAGTTTATATCTGAATTCCAGTGGCGCGGCCCAAAAGCCTGGAGCACATTATCGCACCTGATCCACCAATTTAACGTGCGTGCTTGCCAAACTGTGGCAAACTTACAATTCATGAGCGCCTCGATGCTGAATAAAGAAACCGCAGCCGCGAAAATCGTCCTACGACGCAAGCAGGCCAAGCCGCATATTCGTGCCCCTCGGCTTAGGCGTGGCTACCGGGACCTTTGCATCCTTAAAGAATCTGAATGGCTCGACCTCCGAGCAGCTCTTGAGGAAGGCAAATCCCAAGGCAACCTGGTTGAAGTACTCACCTGTCCACCCGAAGATACTTTCCCGGAACACCATGGGAAAATATTGGACGGCACCTACAAGCGCCTCAAAAAGCCCTAGTCCGAATTGGACGACTCAAACACTTCTCGAGGGATACCCATGCGGGAAAAGGGGACCTCTAAATCTTCAGGTACCGGCGCCACCACTTTCACCACTTCGTTATGACTTGGATGTTTAAACTCAATACTCAAAGCATGGAGGGCCAAGCGGTTCAGGCCGAACCTTTCGCGAAAAAGTCGATTCTGATCACCTTTGCCATACTTCACATCCCCAATCAGAGGGTGAGTAATATGCTTTAGATGGCGCCGAATTTGGTGAAGCCTACCGGTTTTGGGGCGAGCCTCCACCAATGAATAACGCTCGAATGTGTGCAGTCTACGAAAATCCGTCACAGCGTCCACGCGAGGACCCTTGGGTTTTTTAGGAACTGGGTTATCAATGGTTCCCGAGTCCGGCGTGATTCCGCGAACCAAAGCCAAATAAACCTTCGACACTTCGGAAGCCTCGAAACTCTGAGACAAAGTCCGCGCTGCATCCTTATGAAGAGCAAAAATCAATGCACCGCTGGTTGGACGGTCGAGGCGATGGACGGGAAAGACATGCGCGCCAACCAGGTCGCGAACCAGCGTCATGGCCACAACTTTATCGTTATCCCAGCCACGGTGAACCAATAAGCCCGAAGGCTTGTTCACCACTACAATGTCTTCATCACGGTGAAGCACCTCAAGGCTTTCGGGCGAGTATGTCATGGGTTCAGGTGTCATGAGAGGCGCAGCTAAAACACGCCTCCACGCGTTTGTCACTGAGAATCAACTTAGAAAGCGCCACGACACGCGCCTGATTGAGCTCTTCATTGCCATCAACCAGACGGCTCACCGAATAAACCCTTTCCCCGAGCAAGAGCTCGTATTTGGCTGCGGGCTTTAAAGCCAGTTCCAGTGGTGCTGCCATCGAAGCATTATCTCCTAATGGCTTGATTTTATGAGGTTTTCTGTTTTACGATTGTTCCAACAGCAAGCTACCGCTACTATTTTATAATCGAACAATGGGGGAGCTGACGTTGGCTGATGAGTTCGAACAAACTCAGATGATGGAGTCATTATCTGATTCAACCGACGAAGCGGGTGTGACTTCGCCGTGCCTCGTTGCATTTGCCGGTAAGCTTCTCGGACAAACGTTCCCAATCGAAAAAGATGAAATCATTATTGGACGCGTCCCCGAGAATGATGTGGTCGTGCCCGACAAAGGCGTCTCTCGTAAACACTGCCGTGTGGTCCGCCGAAAAGAACGCGTCTTTATTCAAGACTTGAAATCCACCAACGGAACGCTCATCAACGAGCTACCCATCGCCAAGAGCGAGCTGCGAGACGGTGATTTCGTGAAAATCGGAGCGGCGGTTTTTCAATTTACATTTCGCAGTGCTACCGAAGCTTGCTTTCACGAAGAACTCTACAAGCTCACCACCATCGACTCGCAAACCGGAACTTTTAACCGTCGACACTTTGATAACTCACTTACCGGAGAGATAGCGCGAGCTGAGCGTTATCAACGTTGCCTTACCCTTGGAATGATCCGAATCCACGAGTTCCAAACGGTCAACGCCGACTACGACGTTGAAACTCAGCAGACACTGCTCAATGGTTGCGCCGCCGTGATCAAAAGCCAATTGCGCCAGAATGATGTGGTGGCAAGGTTTTCCGACGAGGTTTTTGCCATCATCATCCCGGAGGTCACTCAGGAAAACGCC